>CAINEC010000092.1 GCA_903847585.1 uncultured Bacteroidota bacterium | reverse complement strand
GATAAATCAAATTTAGTAGTTAACAACAGGCCTAAATCGCCAATTGCCGAAGCATTCAGAACTATTCGTACCAATATGCAATATTACGGGTTGGGTGACGGTAGTAAAGTGATTACAATTACATCATCTGTTGGAGGAGAAGGGAAGTCGTTTGTTACATTAAATCTTGCAACAATTATTGCGATGCAAGGAAAGAAAGTGTTGATGATTGGTCTCGATTTACGTAAGCCAAAATTGTTCGATGATTTAGACATTAAGAATTCAATAGGTGCAAGTAACTATTTATCTGGTACGGCTTCATTAGAAGAGGTTATAAAGCAAACTAAAGTGAATGGACTTGATTTTATCACTGCTGGTCCGATACCTCCAAACCCTGCAGAATTATTGTCTAAAAAGAATTTACAGGATATGGTTGATAAAGCCAAAGGGATGTATGATTATGTAGTGATTGATACACCACCTCTAGGCGTTGTTTCTGATGCTTTATTAATTATGCCTTATTCTGATATCAATCTTTACATCGTTCGTCAAGGTTATTCAAGAATTGAATTCTTAAAATCTCTAAATGAACTATACGAAGAAGGTAAATTCAAAAATTTAAGTATCATCTTAAATGATTCTGACTTTAGTCGCACTTACGGCTACGGCTATGGGCACAATTACGGATATATCAGTGGTAATGAAGATTACTACAGTGACCCTGAACCAAAAAAGTGGAGCCTGAAAAAAATATTCAAAAAGTAATTAGTTAATTGCTTCAAGTAATTTTTCCATTTTACTTCCTCTAGATCCTTTTATTAAAATAGTAAATTTTGTTGGAAGATTGTCCTTCAACCATCTCATTGCTTCATCAGAAGTTTCGAAAAAGTTTGCATTTAAGGTTGCTGCGACACTTTTAAAATTCTTACCAACTAAAATGATTGTTTGAGGGTTTACTTCTTGAATTAGATTACCAATTCGTTGATGTTCTGATTCGCTTTCAATTCCTAATTCAAGCATTTCTCCAAGCGCAATTATCTTATATCCTTCAAATGACTTACTAAAATTATCAAGTGCTACTTGCATACTACTTGGGTTTGCATTGTAAGCATCTAAAACAATTGTGCTGTTTTCTTTTCTGATAATTTGCGAACGTTGATTACTTGGCTGATAATTTTCGATGGCATCCTTAATGTCGGATTCTTTCACGCCGAAATGATTTCCAACTGCAACAGCAACCAACACATTGTCTAAATTATAATTACCAGTAAGGTTGGTTTGTATTGTAATATCAAATGGGTTTTCAATTGCAACTTTCAGAAATTCATTTCCTGTAATTGCATGTCCACATACATTAAATTCATTGTTGTTTCCGTAAGAAACAAAATGATTGTAGTCGCCAATTAAATCGCATAAGGCTTCACTATTTTTTTGAACAAAAATTAATTTCTGATTTGCTTTTATGTTTTGATACAATTCTCCTTTCCCTTTTTTTACTCCTTCAATGCCACCAAAACCCTCTAAATGTGCTTTCCCAATATTCGTTATCAAACCAAAGTCAGGTTGCGCAATGGACGCAAGTAATTCAATTTCTTTTTGATGATTAGCCCCCATCTCAACTACAGCAAAATCATTTTCATTGGTAATGCTTAATAGTGTAAGGGGTACACCAATATGATTGTTTAAATTTCCTTGAGTATAATTTACATTGTATTTTTTTGATAGAACAGCTGCGATTAATTCCTTCGTTGTGGTTTTTCCATTGCTTCCTGTGATTGCTAAAACAGGTATTTTAGTTTTTGTTCGATGATAAGTAGCAAGATCTTGTAGCGCTTTTAAAACATCATCAACTAGCAATAGTCGTTCGTCCTTGCTTTGTATATCCTCATCAATCACTGCGTATGCTGCTCCTTCATTTAAAGCTTGAATGGCAAATTGGTTTCCATTAAAATTGCCACCTTTTAATGCGAAGAAAATACCACCTTTAACCAACTTTCTTGTATCTGTAATTATGTGCGGGTGATTAAGGAAGATAGTGTATAGTTGCGCTGTAGTTGTCATTGTATTTTTGATAGGGTAGGGTAAAAATAAAAAAAGGTCACTTATACAAAGTGACCTTTTTCTTTAATTTATTCAAATATTAATACATTCCATCCATTCCGCCACCTGGCATTGCAGGCATAGCAGGTTTGTCTTCTTTAATATCAGCTAAAACACATTCAGTAGTTAATAACATCGATGCAATGGATGCAGCGTTCTCTAAAGCTACGCGAGATACTTTAGTAGGGTCGATTACACCAGCACCTAACATGTTTTCATAAACATCTGTACGTGCGTTATAACCGAAATCATCTTTACCTTCTTTTACTTTCTGTACTACGATAGAACCTTCGATTCCAGCGTTAGCAACAATCTGACGTAAAGGTTCTTCTAAAGCACGTTTAACAATTGCCATTCCTGTTGTTTCATCATCGTTATCACCTTTCATTTTTTCTAATGAAGCGATACAACGGATGTATGCAACACCACCTCCCGGTACAATACCTTCTTCAACAGCAGCACGTGTAGCATGTAACGCATCATCAACGCGGTCTTTCTTCTCTTTCATTTCAACTTCAGTAGCAGCACCAACATATAATACAGCAACACCGCCAGCTAATTTAGCTAAACGCTCTTGTAATTTTTCTTTATCGTAATCAGATGTTGTAGTTTCAATCTGAGCTTTAATCTGATTTACACGAGCAGTGATATTTTCTTTCTTTCCAGCGCCATTAACAACAGTTGTATTGTCTTTGTCGATTGTTACTTTCTCAGCTTTACCTAAGTAAGTTAAGTCAGCAGCATCTAATTTGTATCCTTGCTCTTCGCTAATAACAGTACCATCAGTTAAGATAGCGATATCTTCCATCATTGCTTTACGACGATCTCCAAATCCTGGTGATTTAACAGCAGCGATTTTTAATGATCCACGTAATTTATTTACTACTAAAGTTGCTAATGCTTCACCATCTACATCTTCAGCAATAATTAATAATGGGCGACCTGTCTGAACTACTTTCTCTAAAATAGGAAGTAATTCTTTCATGTTGCTGATTTTTTTATCGTACAATAAGATGTAAGGGTTTTCTAAAACAGCTTCCATCTTATCTGCATTAGTAACAAAATAAGGACTGATATATCCTCTGTCGAATTGCATACCTTCTACAACTGTAACTGTTGTTTCTGTTCCTTTTGCTTCTTCAACTGTGATTACACCTTCTTTCTTTACTTTACCCATTGCTTCTGCAATTAACTTCCCGATTTCAGCATCGTTGTTTGCAGAGATAGTTGCAACTTGTTCTATTTTCTGATTGTCGTCGCCAACACTTTTACTCATTTTTTTCAAAGCACCGATTACTTGTGCAACCGCTTTGTCGATACCTCTTTTTAAATCCATTGGGTTAGCACCAGCTGCAACATTTTTTAATCCTGCAGTGATAATTGCTTGTGCTAATACAGTTGCAGTAGTTGTTCCATCACCAGCAACATCCGCTGTTTTAGAAGCCACTTCTTTCACCATCTGAGCACCCATATTTTCAACTGGGTTTTTCAATTCAATTTCTTTCGCTACAGAAACACCATCTTTAGTAATTGACGGAGCTCCATATTTTTTATCTATAATAACGTTACGTCCTTTAGGACCTAAAGTAACTTTAACCGCATTTGCTAAAGCATCCACACCACGCTTTAATGCATCGCGTGCATCAACATTAAAACTTATTTCTTTTGCCATATGATTTTATTTTTTTCTGATTAAAGGATTTGAATTATACAATTGCAAAAATGTCGCTTTCGCGCATGATTAAATATTCTTGACCATCAACAGAAACTTCTGTTCCTGCATACTTACCGTATAATACAGTATCACCAACTTTAACAGTCATTGGCTCATCTTTTTTTCCTGTTCCCACAGCTACAACGGTTCCTTTCTGTGGTTTTTCTTTAGCGGTATCAGGAATGATTAATCCGCTTGCAGTTTTTTCTTCTGCCGGTGACACTTCCACAATCACGCGGTCAGCTAACGGTTTAATGTTTACTTTGCTCATAATAGTTAGTATTTATAAAGGTTTAATTAATTTATTGATGCCGTTTTTCGCGGCGCGCGCCGTTGTCGACAATTGTGCCAATAAAAAAATGCTGTCAATTTTTCCAATTCGAAATCTTAACAGCATTTTTTAGGTGACAAATTTTGGAAATTTTGTCACAGCGCGACGAATACTCTGTCAGAATTACTTTTGAGGAGCAGCTCCACCAGCAGGTGCAGCAGGCGCCTTAGGTGCAGTAGGAGTAGGGATGCTCTCTAACTTTTTATCTAAATCAGATTTAACACCTGTTGTTCCATTTGAATGAGGTAAAGCTAAGTTGCCAATTAATGCTAAAACGATTAATGTAATTGCAAAGCCCCATGTTAATTTTTCTAAAGCGTCAGTAGTTTTACGAACTCCCATAATTTGATTAGAAGCTCCTAAGCCAGATGCTAATCCACCACCTTTTGAATTTTGTACTAATACAACAGCACCTAAAAGGATACTAACGATAACGATTAAAACTAAAACTAATGTAAACATGATTTATTGATTTTGTTTGTTTTTTAATTCTTGGATAAGGGATGCAAAGTAAACACTTTTTTCGGGAAATTTCAAGGAAAGCTTCTCGTAAAATGCAATTGCCTTCTCAAAGTTGCCTTGTTGAGCATAAATCATCGCTAATGTCTCCGTAACTACATCATCTGGCTGAATGGTACTCTTTCTAGCCATGTTAACAGGATTGTAGATAGTAGCTTTTATCGGCGTTATACGAGGTTCCTCCTGAATGAAACGATCAATTATCTTAGATTGGTGATCAGGATTAGTACTCGCTTTCTGTGTATCTGCTTTGTCTTCTGCTTTATTCTTGTTTTTTCGCTCGGCGGCCCTTCCTTTTTTAATTGGTCGGATGACTTCTTTTAAACCTAATTCTTCATTGGTTCTAAGCGTACGTCCAGGTTGAATTGGAGTAGAAGCAGGCTCAGGCTCAGAAGTTATTGATGCAATCGGAACTTCTGTATTTTCAATTTTAACTTCCTCAGTTTTTGGGGTTGTGGTCTGCTCTAAACTTGTCTTTATTTCTTCTTTGATGTAAAGCAATTTGGCCACCACAGGAGCGACTTCTTCTTCAGAAGGAGTCTTGATATTATTTGTGGTAGTAGGAGATTCTTTTCTCTCCTCATGAGGGAAATTTTTACGCTTTAACCACTCTGTAAAGCTGAGTACTGGCGTTTCTTCCTCTTTGTTTGATATAGGAGCGGTTTCGCTAACAGAAGGGCTTATCATCTCATTCGACTGAGATATGCTTTCTAAGTAGCCAGTTACAAGTACATTATGATCATCTTGATCATTGCTTTCAGAAGGGATTTTGTTTTCAGGTTGAATAGTAGCAATAGGATCTTCTTCAACTTTAATTTCCTCCTCAATAACTTTTAAATCATTTGATGGTTCTTCAACTGGTACAAACTCTTCAATAGCTTCTTCAGGAGCGGAAATACTTTCTGAAATTTCTGCTTCTTGGTGATTTTGGGCCTCCTCTTTATTCTCCTCCCAGAGATCAAGTTCTTTTAATCGATTAACAATTATTTCTTGTGCACTGACTTCTGAAGGTTCTTCTGTTTTCTTTTCTTCTTCTGATGTTGTTGTCGGATTCTCTATTTCAATAATTGCTGCTGGCGTCTCAACTATTTCCACCTTTGGCTCATCTTCTACAATTGAAGTCAACTCCGGTTTCACTTCTTCAATAACTGCTTCTTGATCGATTGTGTTTTCTACTAGATCAGGGAAGGCAGAAATCCCTACAGGCGAAGTCGATTTATTTTTACTATTCATCACCTGATACAATTTTACTCGGTCGGGGGAATAAGCCGCTGTCTCTTTTAATCGGGATGAATATTGAATGGAGTTATTAAGTTTTAATTGCTTTAATTGCAATACACGTAAAGGCTGACAATAAGGGAAATCAGCTACCAATTGCTGCAGCTCATCGCCTGCGAAATTCGCAATCGAAGCTGGGTCGCGTAAAAAATCGGTGAATTGGTCTCTTGTCATGTTACCAGTTGCTTACTGATTTGTTGAAAATATCATCAACTAATTGTTTGTTTATATCCTCTATTAATGCTTGTTCTACCTCTGCCAAACTCTTCTGGGCATCATAATCTGCATACCTGCTAAATACGGTTTCGTAATTCTGTTTATCGTCTTTTGTGTTGGTAAATTTAACATTTATTGAAATAGTAAGGCGATTTAAGGCTGCAGTTTGTGTTCCTTGAATGGCCACAGGCTGTGTTCTGTAATCTGAAATGTAGCCTTCGATTTTTAAATCAGCGTTTTCGTTGATTAACCTTAAGTTGGTTTGAGCTATGAATTTTTCTTTTAGTTTTTCTGTGAAAGCCTGACTTAAAGTGGGTTGTATGAGGGATGCTCTATTGGGGAAATATTTAATAGAAATTGTTTTGATATCAGGAGCGATTGACGCGCCCGTAAATGAATACACACCACAACTTTCAAAGAAAATTATGCTCAGTAAAATGGCAATGTAAGTCCTAAGGATATTATTTGATTTCGTATTCATTGATTTTTCTGTAAAGCGTTCGCTCAGATATTCCTAATTCACGAGCCGCATTTTTTCTTCTCCCTCTGTGTTTTTCAAGAGCTTTAATGATCATTTCTTTTTCTTTCTCTGCCAATGAAAGCGGCTCATCCCTTACTTCGGTATGCGCATCAATATTCATATCGGCAGGTTCAATTGTAACATTTCCACTTGAAGAGTGATAACTTGCAATTGGGGCAGGAGTAATTATCGCTGGAAGATGTTCTCCACTAGGATTACTATGGAAAATTTTGTCATTCGAAATTTCAACTGCATTACCCGACATCATATTTGCCACAACCGATTTTAATTCGGTTAAGTCTTTCTTCATGTCGAATAAAACTTTATATAATAATTCTCGCTCTGAATAATCACCACTACCACCGTAAGCGTCTCTTAATACCATTGGCACACTTGCCATAGATTCTTTTGGAAGGTATTTTAACAATGTTTCTGCAGAAATTTCTTTCGACTTTTCTAGAATAGATAATTGCTCAGTGATGTTTTTTAGTTGACGTACATTACCAGGCCATCTATTGTCCATTAATAGTTTTTGAGCTTCTGGTAATAGGGTAAGGGTAGGCATCTTGTATTTATCTGAAAAGTCAGATGCAAATTTTCTAAACAATAACAAAATATCTTCTTTTCGATCGCGCAAAGCAGGGATTGAAATTGGAACTGTATTTAATCGGTAATATAAATCCTCTCTGAATTTTCCTTTTTCAATGGCTTCAAGAATATTTACATTGGTAGCAGCAACAACACGCACATTTGTTTTTTGCACTTTGCTTGATCCAACACGAATAAACTCTCCACTCTCTAAAACACGTAACAAACGTGCTTGCGTAAGCATTGGTAATTCTGCCACTTCATCTAAAAAAATGGTTCCACCATTAACGACTTCAAAATATCCTTTTCGTGCTTCATGCGCTCCTGTAAACGATCCTTTTTCATGTCCGAATAATTCAGAGTCGATGGTGCCTTCAGGAATTGCTCCACAATTCACAGCAATATAAGGCCCGTGTTTGCGAGCGCTTAAAAAATGTATTATTTGAGGAAAAATTTCTTTTCCTGTTCCACTTTCTCCGGTAATGAGTACCGATAAATCAGTTGGAGCAACTTGTCTTGCAATATCAATGCAATGATCTAACTGCGGCGAATTACCGATAATTCCAAAGCGTAATTTAAGATCTTGAATTTTCAATTCTTTTTATTTTACAATATGTCCAATTAATGTTGCTTTTGTACAATCATCAGCGTATACATTCACATATTCTCCTGGTTGATAATTTTCTTTTGGGAATACAATGACCAAATTCTGACTTGTTCTTCCGCTCAACATCTGATCAGATTTTTTTGATAATCCTTCTATTAATACACGATGTGTTTTGTGTAGTCCTAGTTTAGTTCTTTCAGCAGACATCTTTTGTTGTAGTGCAACTATTTCACTTAAACGTCTTGATTTTTCCTCTTCGCTAATATCATCTTTCATCTTTTTCGCTGCAGCTGTTCCAGGCCTTTCAGAGTACTTAAACATGTATGCGAAATCATAATTCGCCCATTCCATTAATGATAATGTTGCCTGATGTTCTTCTTCTGTTTCGCCACAAAATCCTGCAATAATATCCGTCGAAATAGCGCAATCCGGTAATATTCTTCTTATCGAATTAATACGATCTATATATTGTTCGCGAGTATATCCTCTGTTCATTCTTTCAAGCATACTCGTACTTCCAGCTTGAACAGGTAAGTGAATGTACTTACATAAATTCTCATACTTTGCAATAACATGCAATACGGCATCGGTCATATCCCTTGGATTGCTTGTAGAAAACCGTACTCTTAAATCAGGATGGATTTTAGCTACCATCTCAAGCAAATCTGCAAAGGTTGTAAAGTTTGCTTGCTCTTCTTCAGATAGCAAATGGTTCAATGCCTTGTGAACTGTCTCTTGCGGAAGTTCTTTCTTTTGGCCACCTCCCCACCATAAATAGGAATCTACATTTTGTCCTAATAAAGTGATTTCACGATATCCCTGATCAAATAATTGTTGCGATTCTTCTACAATACTTTTTGGGTCGCGACTTCTCTCTCTACCACGTGTAAAAGGAACTACGCAAAAGGCACACATGTTATCGCAACCACGCATAATAGAAACAAATGCATTCACACCATTGGTTGCTAATCTAACCGGACTAATATCGGCGTAGGTTTCTTCTCTCGATAGTAATACATTAACTGCTTTATGTCCATTTTCAACCTGCTCAATTAAATTGGGTAAATCACGATATGAATCTGGACCGGCAACGATGTCCACCAATTTTTCTTCTTCCAACAACTTTGTTTTTAAACGTTCCGCCATACAACCTAATACACCTACAATAAGTCCTGGATTCTGCTTTTTTGATTTTTTCAAATCCTGAAGACGTTGGCGCACTCTGTTTTCTGCGTTATCGCGAATAGCGCAAGTATTTAAAAACACAACATTCGCTTCTTCCACTTTATTGGTAGTCTGAAATCCAATTCCTGTTAAAATCGAAGCAATGATTTCGCTATCAGAAAAATTCATTGCGCATCCGTAGCTTTCTAAAAAAAGTTTCTTGCCGTTGGATATTCCATTGGCTTCAAGCATTGTAGCTTCACCTTGCCTTGATTCATCAATTTCTTTATTACCTGCGTTGTACATCTCAAATTATTTGAGTGCAAAAGTACAAAACTCTAAGGCGGTGACAAAATGTCAGCAATAAAAAACTACTTGATTTGCGGTATTCGCCAATAGGCGCCACCTGTAACGTAAGATAGGTTATATCCAACCTCTCCAAAAACACCCCAATTATTATTGACGCTGTAATTTAATCCAACGAATCCTGCTAAAACAAAATTACTATGACCCGGACGGCTTATTTCATTAAAGGCATAATAGTCTCTTTTGAATTTTACATTCCAATTTGTGAAAACATAACCCATCATTGCTCCTAAATACACATCGAAATGCTCTTTCGACCAAAAATGGTATGTTGCCCTTCCACCAACCAATCGATAGCTTTGTTTAGCTAGGTATTCTCCTTTGTTATCTACTATTGAATACTTTGATGCGGTAATACCTACAACGCCTCCAATCCCAATTTTATCTTTTATTGCATAGTCTAAGCTTAAACTTAGCGGAGGCATCGTACTTTCAGTATTAGAATAATAATAAGGGCTGCTAATTCCTATTCCGCCTTTTACCAGTAAATTACTTTCTTGAAATGATTGAGAAAATCCAGTTGTGTTAAAAAAAAATGCAATTAAAAATAAGGTTGTATATTTCATTTTGTCGATTATTTACAATTTGAGTGAAGCACAAAATTATTTAATTGAATTTTGGCAAATTGACAATTTTAAAGGAGTTTGGATAAGTTAATAACAGGTATTTTTTAAAATTTCAAAAAGCACCAATTTTTTTAGAAAAACCGAAATAACATTTAAATTTTGTTATTTTGCTCGCCAAATTAGTTTGCAAATAGTCTGTTAAAAGCAAATGATTTTAGGTTAAGTAATTGATATTCTAACAATTTAAGTACAAAAACGACGCATGGCAGAGAACTTAGTTATAGTGGAGTCCCCGGCGAAAGCTAAAACAATTGAGGGTTTTTTAGGGAATGGATATGTGGTAAAATCGAGTTTTGGGCACGTGCGAGATCTGGTCAAAAATGATAAGGGAATTGATATTTCCAACGATTTTGAACCAAATTATGAGGTTAGTCCGGAGAAAGTTAAAGTTGTTGATGAACTTAAAAAATTATCGAAAAAAGCTACTACAGTTTGGTTAGCAACCGATGAAGACCGCGAGGGAGAAGCAATCAGCTGGCATTTGTATGAGACATTAGGATTAAAGAAATCAAATACTAAGCGAATCGTTTTTCATGAGATCACTAAAAAAGCAATCCAGGACGCAATCAGTAATCCGCGATTTATTGATATCAACTTGGTAGATGCGCAGCAGGCGAGAAGAATTTTAGATCGTTTGGTTGGTTTTGAGTTGTCGCCAGTTCTATGGAAAAAGGTAAAACCATCTTTATCTGCTGGTAGAGTTCAATCGGTTTCGGTTCGATTAATAGTTGAACGTGAGCGTGAGATTGAAAAGTTTACTTCTGCATCTAGTTTTCGTATTGTTGCCTTATTTAAGGTAAAAGACAAGAATGGCAACGCTACAATTTTAAAAGCAGAACTACCAAAAAGAATTCAAGAATTAAAAGATGCGAAGGCGTTTCTTGAAAAACTTGCAGATGCTAATTTTAAAATACAAGATTTAGAAGTCAAGCCAGGCAAGAAATCGCCAACAGCTCCTTTCACTACCTCAACATTACAGCAAGAGGCAAGTAGAAAATTAGGTTTTTCTGTAAAGCAAACAATGGTAGTCGCTCAGCGATTGTATGAGAGTGGAAAGATAACTTATATGAGGACAGACTCTGTCAATTTATCTCAACTTGCAATTGACAGTGCAAAGGCAGCGATTACTAAAATGTTCGGCAAGGAGTATTCAAATCCACGTCAGTACAAAACAAAATCTGCAAGTGCTCAGGAGGCGCATGAGGCTATCCGTCCTACATATTTGGATCAACCTACCATTGATGGAGATTCAGCTGATAAGAGATTATACGAGTTAATCTATAAGCGTACTATTGCTTCTCAGATGGCAGATGCACAACTTGAAAGAACTGTTGTTACTATTTCTAATGATAAGACAAAAGATAACTTTACTGCTACAGGAGAAGTTGTTCGTTTTGATGGATTTTTGAGGGTTTATTTTGAATCGACAGATGATGAAACGGAAGAGAATGAAAGCGGATTGTTGCCTCCGTTAAAAATAGGACAAGACTTAGAAGTTGATTCAATTTCTGCAACTGAAAAATATTCAACTCCTCCTGCAAGATATACCGAAGCAAGCTTGGTTAAGAAACTTGAAGAATTAGGAATTGGAAGACCTTCTACCTATGCTCCAACAATTGCAACGATCCAGACAAGAGGATATGTTGTGCGTGAAGATAGAATGGGTAAAGAGCGCAATTTCAATGTGCTTACTTTAGCGAAGGGAAAGGTGTTTCAAGAATTAAAGACAGAGACATATGGAAATGAAAAGTCGAAAATGTTCCCTACTGATATTGGAACTGTAGTAACCGACTTTTTAGCACAGCATTTTCCAAGTATTATGGATTATAACTTTACTGCAAACGTCGAAAAAGAATTCGATGAAATTGCACAAGGCAATTTGGATTGGTCTAAAATGCTAAAGAAGTTTTATGTTCCTTTTCACAAATTAGTTTTATCTACTGAAAAGAATAGTGAGCGTGCTAACGGTGAAAGGATTTTAGGTAAACATCCAGAGAGTGGTAAGCAAGTTAGTGCAAGGATAGGACGATTCGGACCTTTGGTTCAGATTTCCGGAGAAGGAGAGGATGATAAACCGCAATACGCTCCTTTGCGCACCGGACAGCGATTAGAAACAATCACATTAGAAGAAGCTTTAGACTTGTTTAAGCTTCCTCGTACTGTTGGTGAATATGAGGGTAAGCCCGTTTCCGTTAGTATAGGTCGTTTTGGTCCGTATGTGAAGCATGATAATTTATTTATATCAATGCCGAAAACGGAAGATCCTTACACGATTGATATAGATAAATCAATTGAATTAATTGAGGCTAAGCGTAAGGTGGAGAGAGAGCGTGTAATAAAAGTTTTCAAAGATCGCCCAGACGTTCAATTATTAAATGGAAGATGGGGGCCTTACTTGGTTGTAGGTGATTTGAATTATCGCATTCCAAAAGGAACGGACGCAAAAAAACTCACCTTAGACGATTGTTTAGAGATTGCATCAGATGAAAAAAATGCATCTGCTAAATCGCGATTTAAATCCAAAAAGAAATCACAGGCAGCAGAAAAAGTAGCGCTCAAAGCGGCAGCATCAAAAAAGCCTGCAGCTAAAAAAGCACCTGCAAAAGCAGCAAAGAAAACCGCGACAAAGAAAACGGTAGCCAAAAAAGCAGCGAAGAAAACAACTAAAAAATAAAATTCCGGCTTAACAATGCTCAATAGTTATTTCCATCCACTGAATGAAAATTTCAGTCGTTCAAATTTTTCAAAAGATGCATTGGGTTCGAGCATTGCAGCTAATTACAGTGGTGAATCATTCCCCTCATTTGAAGGTGCATGCATTGCCATCATTGGTGTGCCTGAATATCGTGGTGCTATTGAAAATAAAAATGCACCTGATGGAATTGACGCGATTCGTGAAAAGTTATATCGATTAAAAATTCATTTAAACAGTCGGCCAATAATTGACTTAGGTAATTTAATTCTTGGCCATACGCTGAATGACACTTACGCTGCTGTGGCTACAGTAGTAAGCGAGCTACTTAGTAACAAAATTATTCCGATAATTATTGGGGGTAGTCAGGATTTGACTTATGCTCATTATTCGGGGTACAAAAAACTTGAACAAATCGTAAATTTAGTTTGCATAGACTCAAGATTTGATTTGGGAAGTCCCGATGAAGAATGTAACTCAGAAACCTATTTGGGTAATATCATCATGGAACAGCCGAATTACCTATTTAACTTTAGTAATGTGGGTTATCAAACCTATTTTGTTGGAAGTTCGAGTGTTGAAATAATGAATAAATTATTTTTTGAAACCTATCGTCTCGGGCAGATGAGAACGAATATCGAAGAGGCAGAGCCGATTGTGCGAAATGCGGATTTTATATCCGTTGATATTTCCTCGATTAGGAATTCAGACGCACCAGGTAATAAAAATGCCACGCCTAATGGTTTTTATGGAGAGGAAATTTGTCAGATAATGATGTATTCTGGTTTAAGTGATAAGTCGACAGGGATTGGTTTTTACGAATACAATATTGGCCTTGACATAAATAATCAAACGGCCCATTTAATTGCACAAATGATTTGGTTTTATATTGAAGGTGTTGGCAATAGAAAGCACGAAACACCAGCAATTTCAAGCTCAAATTATCTTACATACAGAGTTCCGATTTCAGAAATTGAAAATGATATCGTTTTTATTAAAAGTTTAAAGAGTAATCGTTGGTGGATGAAAATGCCGGTTGAGTTATCAAAAAACCGATACATGAGCCAACATCTGATGCCTTGTAGTTATAAGGATTATCAGCAAGCGTGCACGAATGAGGTCCCAGATCGTTGGTGGAGTGCATTTCACAAACTCTCATAACTCATATCATGCTGTTTTTCAAGGGTGTATTTGTTATTTGTTCCACCTTATAGCAAAAGAAAGCTTATTCGTTATTTTTTAATTAGCAGAGGCATTTATTTGATGAATTGTTCATAATTTCACCTCTCAAAATTCAATAGGAAATCACAAATTTTGAATTCTAAATATTATTTACTTACTTTACCCACTTCAATCAACCGATTAAACCAAGATTAAACTCTCTATGAAGAAAATTTTAGCTGTATTAGCAGTTAGTTGCCTCTCAACAGTGGGCTTCGCGCAGCAAGATCCTCAATTCAGTCAAAACATGTACAATAGATTATTTGTAAATCCTGCTTATGCTGGAAGTTCTGAGTCTATTTGTGCGCATTTACTTTACCGTAACCAATGGGTTAGTTACGATGGCGCTCCAAAAACTGGAGTTATTGGCATCGATGGACCTGTGGCTAATGGAAAAGTAGGCTTAGGATTATCAATTTTAACAGATAAAATTGGGTTCGAGAATACTTTACAAGGAAAGTTGGCTGGTAATTATAAATTTGATGTTGGTCAAGGTAAGTTAGCTTTAGGAATCGATTTAGATTTCATGCAACATCAAATTGACGGAGAGTTCAGAGCTCCAGATCCAACAGTGGTGGATCCTTCAATTCCAAAGACAGCGGTAAGCGGTACTGCATTCGATTTAGGTTTTGGAGCATATTATAATAATGATAAATTATTTGCAGGTGTTTCCGCAAGTCACTTACTAGAGAGTAGTGTTGATTTAGATAATTTTTCTAAGGTATATAAAAGACATATTTACGGTATGGTTGGGTATAACTTCGAAGTTTCTCCAACTGTAGTTTTAAAGCCAATGGTTTTCGTTAAAAATGTTACTGGAAATACAACATTTGATATTAATTTAAATGCTCAATTTAATGAGCGTTTTTGGGTTGGTGCATCATACAGAAATGAAGATGCGATTGTGGGAATGTTAGGGATGAATATTACTGAGAAATTAAAAGTTGGATATTCATACGATTTTACAACGTCAGAATTAAAGAACTACAGTGACGGAACACACGAAATCATGTTAGGCTATTGCTTCATGGTTAAGAAGAAAGTTCCAGTTTCTATTAAAAATGTAAGGTTCTTATAATAATAAAGAAATTTCATAAAATCGGTAACATAAATTTGTAGATGCCGTAAAGGCAACTTCAAAATTTATAGGGGTTACAATAAATGATTAAAATTCATCGTTACCTCATTAAAGAAATTAAAGTACCAAACCTTAAGCGAAATAAAACGCATATGAAAAATTTGATTATTGCAATATCCGCAGTTATACTATTAAGTAGTTGTGGAGGCGGTAACCGCGGTCAGCTGGTAGGAGTTCAAGGACGTGAGAAATGGTATCAAGCCGATCCATACGGAATGGTTTTCATTCCTCAGGGTTCATTTAATATGGGCGCAAGCGATCAGGATGTACCTTATTCGCAAGTTACACAGTCAAAAACGGTAGCTGTTCATGCGTTTTATATGGACAATACTGAGATTACTAATAATGAGTATCGCCAATTTGTTTATTGGGTTCGAGATTCAATGGCTCATCGTTTATTAGGTGGAGAACACTTGTTAGAGGAAGGTGAGTATGGCGAGCGCATTAATTGGGAAGAAAAAATTAAGTGGGACGAGGAAGAAAATATTGAAACGTTAGCTGACTTATATTTACCAGAAAGTGAGCGCTATTATCGAAGAAAAGAAATTGATGCTCGTAAATTAAATTACGAATATCAGTGGATTGATTTAAAAGCGGCTGCACAAAAAACGTTAAGAGACGAAGGCGCAGATGCTGCTGCGGGTTCTTTTAGTGATCGTAAGGAAGGAAGAACAGATCGTTCAGTATTTATTAAGAAAGAAATTATTAATATTTATCCAGATACTTTATGCTGGATACATGATTACACTTATTCATTTAATGATCCAATTGCGAAAGCATATTTCTGGCATCCAGCATATGATGACTATCCTGTAGTTGGAGTAAATTGGAAGCAGGCAAACGCATTTTGTGTTTGGAGAACACAGTTATTGAATAGTTACTTAGAAGAAAGTGGAGAAGCGTATGCTCAGGATTTCCGTTTACCTACGGAGAGTGAGTGGGAGTATGCATCTCGTGGTGGATTAGCTAATAACCCATATCCTTGGGGAGGTCCTTATACTCGTAATAGTAATGGTTGTTTCTTGGCTAACTTTAAGCCTTTAAGAGGTAATTATACGGATGATGGTGGATTCTATACTGTTAAAGCTACATCGTATTTCCCTAACGACTTCGGCTTATATTGTATGGCTGGTAACGTTGCAGAGTGGACAACTAACGCGTATGATAATTCAGCATATAACTTTATGCATGACTTAAATCCAGACTACGTTTATAATGCTGCCGATAATGATGCTCCAGAGTTAAAGAAGAAAGTCACTCGTGGAGGATCTTGGAAAGATATCGGATATTTTATTCAAACAAGTACTCGTAATTTTGAATACCAAGACACATGTAAATCTTATATTGGATTCCGTTGTGTGATGGATTTCTTAGGAAGAGATAAAGCAGATTTTTAATTAGAACCATTCAATATGCGAAAATTAACCACTTCGCAAAACAATTAACCAATATCAATCTTAAACAAAACCTTAAAAACTAAAAAAAATGGGATTAGCGCAAAT
>CAINEC010000091.1 GCA_903847585.1 uncultured Bacteroidota bacterium | reverse complement strand
TGAAAAAGTTGATAGAAATGGGATGCGGAGAATTATTCGCTCCAGGTACCGACACTACAACCATTATTAATTACATCACCGATTGGGTCAATAAAAACAGAAGATAATTTTTATGTATCAGAATATTACAACAGAACAAAAAGGAAAAATTTTAATTGTTACGGTTAACCGCCCTGATAAATTAAATGCATTAAATAAAAATACAATCGCTGAAATTGGAGTAGCTATCAATGCTGCTGCGAATGATAATAGCGTTGGAGGAATTATTTTAACGGGTGCAGGCACGAAAGCATTTGTGGCTGGTGCCGATATTAGTGAGTTCGCTGCTTATTCGTTGGAAGAAGGTAAGGCGCTGTCAGCTCATGGACATGCAGTTTTTAATAGCATTGAAGCATGTGGTAAACCGGTGATTGCAGCGGTAAACGGATTTGCTTTAGGTGGAGGATGTGAATTAGCGATGGCTTGTCATATGCGCGTAGCCGCAGAAAATGCAAAGTTTGGTCAGCCAGAGGTGAAGTTAGGTTTGATTCCAGGATACGGTGGAACGCAACGCTTACCGATGTTGATAGGCAAGAGCAAAGCAATGGAATTATTAATGACGGCTGATGTAATTGATGCGAATGAAGCACATCGTTTAGGGTTGGTCAATCATGTAGTTCCTCAGGATAATCTGATTGCTAAATGCGAAGAGATTTTGAATAAGATTATTGATATGGCTCCGCTGGCTATTGCTGAGATTGTTACAACAGTAAATGCTTGTTACGATAAAAAAGCAGATGGTTTCAATACGGAAGTTGAGCGTTTTGGGGCTTGCTTCGTTACTAACGATTTTAAAGAGGGAACAGAAGCCTTTTTAGGGAAGCGAAAAGCGAATTTCAGTGGGAATTAAAATTTAATCTTATCGAATAGTAGTTTATGGTGGCATGGTTCGAAACAAAATTTGAAAAATGCAGTTAAAGGCCTTGTTATTGAATTTTGCTGTTTTACCAACAATAAGGGGGGATTGGCAAAATTTAAACACAATTTCGAGTACAATTAAATATCTTCGCTATACTTTAAATTAGGTATGTTTATAATCTTACTTTCTTCTGCAATTGCGTTCGTCATTACCTTCTTTGCCATCCCTGCTATTATCAGGGTTTCGGTATTGAAAGGGTTATTTGATGAGCCAACAGAGAGAAAGCAACATGCTCAAAACATTCCTACGCTTGGTGGTTTAGCGATTTTTGCCGGAACAGTATTTTCCTATACATTTTGCTCTGCTAATTTAGAGTCTAGTATATCACAGTATATAATTGCGGCTATCATTGTGATGTTTTTTATTGGGATTAAAGATGACTTATTTGAACTTACTGCACACAAAAAATTAATTGGTCAGGTATTATCGGCAATAATAGTTGTATTTTTTGCTAATATTCGAATCACCAGTTTATGTGGAATTTTTGGTGTTTATCAGATACCATATTGGTTTAGTGCGGGATTATCGGTATTTACCATTTTAACCATCATTAATGCATATAATTTAATTGATGGTATTGATGGTTTAGCTGGGGGTGTTGGTGCCATTGCATCCTTTACTTTTGGATTATGGTTTTACAATTATGATAATATCGGATTATGCATTTTATCTTTTGCATTGTTCAGTTCGTTAGTTGCATTTTTGATTTACAATTTTAATCCTGCGTCCATTTTTATGGGTGATACAGGATCGCTGGTTGTAGGATTAATTTTATCAGTACTTGCCATAAAATTCATAGGCTTGAGTTTCGAGTCTCTGCCATTTGAATTCCCGTATGCATCAAGTCCTGCAATGGCAATTGCTATTTTAATAATTCCTTTGGTGGATACATTTAGAATTTTCTTGGTGAGAATACTCAATGGAAAGTCTCCTTTTGAAGCAGACAGAAATCATATTCACCACAATTTACTTGATATGGGAATGACGCATAGAGAAGCAACATTAACATTATATGTTGTAAACATAGCATTCATTACAACTGCTATGTTACTGCGTAATATTTCAAGTCTTATTTTGCTTTATATCTTACTTGGAATGGCCATTTTGTTCAGCGTTGCCCCTTATTTTTTGAAAATGCTAATTCGTCCGCGACAAGATTCTGTTAATATTGCTGAATAAATCTCTTCATAGTTTATTCACTTTTTTTTAATCTTTTTCCCTAAATTTGTCACTGAGGCATTTCGATTTGCTTGTAATAAACTGACAATCAGTTTTTGTTAAAGCGTCTTAAAAAATGTAACACAGCGTTAAGTTGTTAATTACTAAAAGCCTTCATCAATTTCAAGTGTTAAATTTAAAATCCAACCATACAATTAGAATGTTTTCATTGAAAAAGTTAAGTAGTGCATTTTTAGTAATTTTCATTTGCCTGATAGGCAAAACTTCTTCAAATGCACAAGTAACCGACTCAACCCAAAACATTACAGCGATTTCAAGTATGTTGGACAGTCTGGTTACATTAAACCACGTTGTTCGTTTCAACTGTTTAGATGCCAACTGTTTTAACTCAAGCATGGCAAATACGGGTGTGATTCCTTATTTTTCGGATCAGGAGTATATCGATAGAATGGCAAAAATTTCTTGTCCTATTCCTCTTTCATACAATCGCTACGTAAAGGATTTTATCGATTTGTACGCTTATAAGAGAAGAGCTTTAACACAGCGTGTGATGGGACTTTCTAACTTATATTTCCCGATGTACGAAGAGGTTTTAGATAAAGAAGGCCTTCCGTTAGAGTTTAAATATTTATCGATTATTGAATCAGCACTTAATCCGGTTGCCGTATCGAGAGTAGGTGCAACTGGCTTATGGCAGTTTATGTATTCTACTGGAATTATTTACGATTTGAAGGTGAATTCATTTACGGATGACCGTCGTGATCCAGTGAAATCAACTTATGCAGCCTGTAAATATTTCAAGGACATGTATTCCATTTATGGCGATTGGTTACTTGTAATTGCCTCTTACAATTGCGGAGCTGGAAACGTGAACAAAGCCATAAAGCGTTCTGGTGGGAAGAAGAATTTTTGGGAAATTATGCAGTTTTTACCTGCAGAAACAAGAAGTTATGTGCCTGCATTTATTGCCGTAACATACGTTATGAATTATTCGCGCGAGCACAATTTATATCCGATTACACCCGCTTATTCTTACTTTCAGGTAGATACGATCAATGTAACCAAGCAGGTCAATTTTAATGTGCTTGCTAATCAAATCGACTTACCGTTGGATGTAATTTCATTCTTGAATCCAATTTACAAGAAGAACTATATTCCGGATACAGAAGAGCGTTATACACTTCGCTTACCTACTAATAAAATTGCCTTATATATGGCAAAGGAAGAGCAGATATTAGCTTTATCTACGCCTCCGCCAAAGCCTGTGATGCCTGTTGCTAAAGTAATTGTTCGTGATACATCGATTTCTGATAGTACGGCAATAGCTCAACAAACAGATTCATCAGGTGTAAACACAACGGAACAGCCAGAAGTAAAAACGCAATATAAATACGTCGACAAAAAAGTTGTAAAGAC
>CAINEC010000090.1 GCA_903847585.1 uncultured Bacteroidota bacterium | reverse complement strand
CCGATATAAAACACTAATGATCCTTTTCGGAATTGGTATGGTATTGATGGTCATCCTTGTTATATACTTGCAAAACAACGGATACATTCGCAACTCTCCAGGTTGGTATTAAAATATCCTCAACAATAATTACAAATCCCGAATTAAAACCTCGGGATTTTTTATTTTTATCTATTAGCAATTGATGTTAATAAACTTATTACAAGTCGTAAAAGCAAAGTTTGTAAAATGACATTTTTTAAATAGGTTTGTTTGATAAACCAATTACACTATGTCAAAAAATATTTTTGTCACAAAATCTCTTGATGTTTTACTAAAAGAAGCATCTCAGGAAGGAGAACACACCTTAAAACGTACGCTCGGTAAAACCAATTTGGTGATGCTAGGTATAGGTGCCATTATCGGTGCTGGAATATTCGTATTAACAGGAGCTGCTGCATCTCAGCATGCTGGTCCAGCAGTAGTTATTTCATTCATCGTTGCTGGAATTGCCTGCGCGTTTGCAGGATTATGCTATTCTGAATTTGCATCAATGATTCCGATTGCGGGTAGTGCTTACACATACGCTTACGCAACTTTAGGAGAATTCATCGCATGGATTATTGGTTGGGATTTAATTCTTGAATATTTATTTGGAGCTTCAACAGTGGCAGTAGGATGGTCAGGATATGTAACCAGTTTCCTAAAAGATTTTGGAATAACCATACCCGAAGCGTTCTGTAGTGCGCCAATCTCCTATGATACCGCAACACATGTTTATCAGGCAACAGGAGCATTCATTAACGTGCCTGCTATGTTCATCATCGGATTGATGACTTGGTTATTAGTCGTGGGAATTAAAGAATCGGCCAACTTTAATAATGTAATTGTAGTTGTTAAGGTAATTGTGATTTTACTTTTCGTTTTATTTGGTTGGAAATATATCAACGCAGACAACTGGACTCCTTTTATCCCTGAAAATACTGGTGTATTTGGTGAATTTGGATGGAGCGGAATTGTTCGTGCTGCCGGAATTATTTTCTTTGCCTATGTAGGTTTTGATGCCGTTTCAACCGCTGCTCAAGAAGCGAAAAATCCACAGAAAGATATGCCTTGGGGTATATTGGGGTCGTTAGTAGCATGTACTATTATTTATATTCTTGTTGGTTTAGTTATGACAGGAATCGTTAGCTACAAAGAATTAAATACTCCTGCTCCAATTGCAGTAGCTGTAAACGCTGCTGGCGACGGATTAAACTGGTTACGTCCTTTGATTAAAATGGGTGCAATTGCCGGATTAAGCTCAGTGATATTAGTAATGTTAATGGGCCAGCCTCGTATTTTCTATTCTATGTCGAACGATGGATTACTTCCTGCATCATTTAGTAAAGTACATAAGAAATATAAAACTCCTTATATCACGACAATCATCACTGGTGCAGTTGCAATGTTAGTTGCTGGACTATTCCCAATCGGATTATTAGGGGAGCTTGTTTCTATCGGAACTTTATTAGCGTTCGTACTTGTTTGTGGTGGAATTTTAGTATTGCGTTATAAGCGACCTGAACTAAACCGTCCATTTAAAACTCCATTATTCCCTGTTGTTCCAATTTTAGGTATTTTATCTTCATTAGCATTGATGTATTTCCTTCCAGGTGATACATGGATCCGTCTAATTGTATGGATGGCACTTGGAGTAGTAATTTATTTCTTATACGGTAAAAAGAATAGTAAATACGGACAATCGTAACCGCTAGTAATTTAAACTATGGAACAAGAAACCAAACAAGAAGGTCTTACGCGCACGTTAGGACTTAAAGATGCAACAATGATGGTTGCAGGATCAATGATTGGATCCGGAATTTTCATTGTTAGTGCTGATATGAGTCGTAATGTAGGTGGAACCGGTTGGTTAATGCTCCTTTGGTTAATCAGCGGCGTTATAACGGTAATGGCTGCACTAAGTTATGGTGAGCTCGCAGGTATGATGCCTAAAGCAGGCGGACAATTCGTTTACATTCAACGTGCATGGGGTAATCTTACGGGATTCCTTTATGGATGGAGTGTATTTACCGTTATTCAATCGGGAGTAATTGCAGCTGTAGCTGTAGGATTTGCCAAGTTCTCTGGCGTATTTCTTCCATGGATTAATGTTCAGAATGTATTGCTCGATTTAGGCTTTGTTAAAATCTCCTCCGCTAATATCGTTGCTATTGCTTTGATAGTCTTTCTAACGTGGATCAATAGCCGCGGAGTAAAAGAAGGAAAAACAATTCAAATGGTTTTTACTTCTGCTAAGTTACTGGCCTTGTTATTTATTATCGTATCTGGAATTTACGTTGGGCTAAATAAAGATTATTTTGCACAGAACTTTTCTAATATGTGGGAAAGTTCGCAGTGGCTTCAAAATGCTGATAAGACATGGAGCTTACAATCAATTTCAGGTATGGGATTAATACTTGCCTTAGGAACAGCAATTATCGGCTCGCTGTTTTCGAGTGATGCATGGAATAACGTAACCTTCATCGCTGGAGAGATTAAAGATCCTCATCATAATATTCCTAGAAGTTTATTATTCGGTACAGCTATCGTTACAGTAATTTATATGTTGGCAAATATCGCTTACCTTGGATTATTACCTGTACACGGCGATCCTAACGGAGCCGGAGTAATTCAACAAGGAATTCAGTTTGCAACTAACGATCGTGTTGGAACAGCGGCGGCCTCTCAAATATTTGGAGAAGGTGCATTATTCTTAATGGCAGCATTAATTATGGTATCTACCTTTGGATGTAATAACGGATTAATCTTATCAGGTGCTCGTGTCTATTATGCAATGGCGAAGGAAGGGTTATTCTTTAAAAAGGCAGGTACGCTTAACAAAAACAATGTTCCAGAGTTCGCCTTATGGACACAGGCTGCATGGGCAAGTATTCTATGTTTATCTGGTACATATGGCGACTTACTAGACTATTGCACCTTTGCATCGTTGTTATTTTACATTGTAACAATTGGTGGCTTATTTATGCTTCGTAAGAAAGAACCAGATACAGCGAGACCTTATAAAGTTATTGCCTATCCTATTCTGCCAATCCTTTATATATTGATTGCTACAGCTATTTGTGCGATACTTTTAGTCACAAAAACACAGAATACCGTGAGTGGACTAGTAATCGTAGCATTAGGACTTCCGATCTATTATTTCATTAAGCCGAAAGCCGAAGGAAAATAATTTTCAAGTTTATATACTATTTATTTTAAAGTATCGTTCGGGATTTAATTCACCATTAAATCAACCAAACTTTATGACCAAATTTATTACTTCAACTGCAATCGTAGTTATTGCAGGCATTGCGCTATCTTTTACTTCTTGTGGGTCAGCACCCGTTTCTGAAAGAAAACCTATCGACAGGCTAGACTCTATTAAGACCGATTCTGGAATTGTAAAAGAACTAAAAGATGTTTACCGTGTATTTCGAATAAACGACCAACTTGATATTATAAAAGACGATTTTTCGCTTTGCTATATGGATGATTCCGTTGCTGCGGCTAAGGTTCTAAAAGAATCGTTTGCCATCAGTGATAGCTTAAAGAACTTTCCATTTTATGATGACTCGATTCGAATTCTTGCGGATATGCACATTAACGAGTTTAATGGAATCAACAGAATAATCATTAAACATGGACTGCAATCAGATATGCTTCAAGACTCCTTTGTAAAATACAAAGAAATTAATGAGCAGTACACTGACTTTTTGTTTGGAAAATACTCCACAAACCACTTTATAAAAATGAGTGAAGATCAATACTGGAAAAATATTGATAAGCAACAGTACATCCACTCTCCTGAATATGCACGCTATTTATCAATGACTAAAACAGACTTAAAAGGAAGCATTGAATTGCTCAAAAAGATTATTGCCAACACAAAAAATTTTCAAGAGAAGTCCATTTATCAAATGGAACTCGCTAACAACATGATTTGTCATGCGAATAAACTTGATAGCAATAGCATTACTAATGCATTAAAAATATACAAAGAAGTTTTAGATAGCCCTGGCTATTCACTTTATAAATTCGAGGCTTGGCGTAGATGGAGAGCTGCTACGCAAGGATTTATTTATGGTCCTATGAAAGATTCAGAAATACCGAACAATTTATACGATGGCGTTCGTGAAAATTGTGCTGCACAAATTCTAAAATACTATATCAATCATCCTAAAGATCAAATGGCACTAAATCAATTTCTAGATTTTGCTACACATGGTATTGTATATCGAAGTGGAGAATACGAAGAAGGAAATCAAAATATGATTGAATTCTCTGAGCTTTTCAAATTAAACTAAATATACAATTAATATATTACCTATATTTATGGTCAATACATTAATATGGGTTTTCGATTTCAAAAAAGAGTTTCATTAGGTGGCGGACTGGGACTAAACATCAGCAAGTCGGGTGTTTCTCCCAGCTATCGCACACGTTATGGCAGTATTAGTCCAAGAGGATTTTCATTTCGTACTGGTGTTGCAGGTCTAACCTATCGCAGTGGTTTTGGAGGAAGAAAACGTAAAGGAAATTCAGGAGATGCTTTACTCTTACTTTTCGTAGCCTTTTGGTTAGTGATTATTTCATTATTGATTATTCTGAAATTAATTGAGTTATTTTTTTGGGCACTTACTGAACTAATCAAGTTTATTCAACGCGTTCAATACAGAAGGCAAATCAAAAAAGAAATTGAACAATTTAAAGATTCAACTATTGTAACAGTACTGAATTTTGAAGCTGATTCTCTTCCTGAAGAAATGCGTTCGATGAAAGTAAAATTTCAAGGAGCACTCGTTGAGAACGGATCGATTGTAGAAAAAGATCAAGAGGTCGCCACTTTTGTTGTTGGCGATAAAATTGGTAGAATGCTTGCGAATAAAGCAGGTAAAATTAAATTCGCGAAGTTGCCTGGCGATAGGATGCGTATTGGGGATTGTGTTTGTATGATAGAAACAATAATTGGATGATTTGAAAATTTGTCCCGATAGATATCGGGATTGATGATTTGATGATTTAGCACTCTCCCAATTCATTGATAAGACGTGATATTACCTATTTGAAAATTATAATTCGATAATTCATATTGAACATACATTAAAAGTTGCTTTTCAAGTAATTTTATTTTTCTACTTTTATTGAAAATACCATTTATGAAGAATTTATTTACTTTACTAGTCTTAATTTTTTTATCAAACGGATTAATTGCACAAAGCAATATTAAAGTGCATGTGGAAGATGCAAATAAAAATACTTTACCCGGAGCTACCATCGTTGTTAAAGGAACTACAAATGGTACTTCAGCAGATATGGAAGGTAATGCAACAATAAACGCATCATCAAGTGATAGTATTATTGTTTCCTTAATTGGATATAATACGCAAACAGTTGCTGTTGGCAATAATAGTTCTTTATCAATTTTACTCGCTTCTTCTGATATAGAATTAGGTGAAATGGTGATAGTAGGAACAAGAAGCGCGGGAAGATCACGAACAGAAACAACAGCGCCTGTAGATGTCATAAGTGTTAGCAGCTTACTTACTAACTCTGGTCGTGCGGATATAACCAGTATGCTTAATTATGCAGCACCATCACTCAATGCTAACAAACAAAGTGGTTCTGATGGTGCTGACCATATTGATCTTGCAACTCTTCGTGGATTAGGTCCTGATCAAACATTAGTATTAGTAAATGGTAAGCGCAGACATCAAACTGCTTTTGTTGCTGTATATGGTACACGTGGTAGAGGAAATTCGGGAACCGATTTAAGCGCAATACCTGTTTCTGCAATTGACCGAATAGAAATTCTTCGTGATGGAGCATCGGCTCAATATGGATCGGATGCCATTGCAGGCGTAATAAATATTGTAACTAAAAAAACAAAAGGCTTTTTTACTGGGGATGTTGGTTATGGCGCATATGCAGATAAAGAATTTAATCCAAGTAAATCTCAATTAATGCAATATGAAACAGGTAATAAATTAGATGGGAATGCATTTTCATTGAATGCAAACTATGGAATTAAGCTAGGTAAAAAAGATGGCTATCTTAATTTTTCACTTTCTGCATTAAACCAACAGAAAACTTTTCGTCAAGTTTTAGACACCTCCAACCTATTTACTAACGCTGATGCATTACCAATAAATGTGTATCGCCGTGCAAATGGCGATGCGTCAATCACATCTATCAGTACTTTCTTTAATGGAGAATTACCTCTAGCGAATAGCAAAACTAGACTTTACAGTTTTGGAGGATATAGCTTTAAAAAGTCAGATGCATTTGCTTACTCTCGTAATTTTTCCGCTAGACCAAATCGTTTCCCAACAGATGCTAATGGAAATTTGATTTTTGTAGATGGCATCATGCATACAACACCTGATGGCGAGGTATATTACAATCCACATATCCAAACTGCTATTTCAGATTTATCATGGGCATTTGGCGCTCGTGGAGAAACTAAAAATAATTGGAATTGGGATCTTAGCAATACAATAGGAAGAAATGATTTTCATTTTTACGGTGATCAAACATTTAATGCTTCACTTGGTACTGCACAAACTAATTTTGATAATGGTGGTTTTTCATTCCTGCAAAACACTACTAATTTCGATATGTCGCGAAAATTTGACAAGATAATGCAAGGTTTGCAATTTTCCTTTGGTGCAGAACATCGTTTAGAAAATTATACGCTTTACGCTGGAGAAGAAGCCTCTTACCGTAATTATGATACAAGTGGTGTAAAGGCATCAGGCTCTCAAGGATTCCCAGGATACCAACCAAGCGACGAAGTAAATGCATCCCGAAATACAATTGGAGTTTATGCAGATGCTGAATTAGATATTACAAAAAAATGGTTGCTCACAGCTGCAGTACGTGCAGAAAATTACAGCGACTTTGGCTTCACAAGTAATTACAAAGCAAGCACGCGTTATAAACTTAGAGACAATTTAAATATTCGTTCTTCTATTAGCACAGGATTTCGTGCGCCATCCTTACAACAAATTAATTTTAGTTCAACATTCACTAATGTGCAAGGCGGTTTAGTTTCTGAAGTAAAGATTGCTCCTAACTATAGCGCATTAACGAAAGCAGCCGGCATTGATGAATTGAAACAAGAAACATCTTCTAATTTCAATATTGGCATGACTTGGAGTCCAACAAAAGAATTCAATATTTCGGTAGATTTTTATCAGGTAAAAGTGAAAGACCGCGTTGTATTATCTGGGCAATTTGATGGTGCAGATACTACACTTGATCCAACATTTTTAAGTGTACTACAACAAAACAAAGTTGATTACGCACAGTTTTTTGCCAACGCTGTAAACACGACGAATAGCGGCGTTGATATAGTTTTAGAATATAAAAAAGTGACATTGAAAAATTCATTGCGTTTACAATTATCAGGAAATATTCAGAAAATGTCGATAGATAAAATTAATGTTCCAGCTAAATTAAACGACACTAAACAACATCAGCAAACATTTTTAAGCGATCGTGAACAATCATTTATTCTTGCTTCAGCACCTAATTCTAAATTCTCATTCAATGCTGAATATGGATTTAAAAAGTTTGTTTTTGGCGCACGCTTAACCTACTTTGGAGAAGTTACATTGTTAGGATACGGTGAAGATGCTCTTGGTATTAATCCGCAGGTGCCAACCGATTTTGATCCGACTGTTTATGTTGCTGATAAATATGTTTACGGAGGCAAATTGGTAACTGATATTAATGGCACATATAAAATGTCTGAAAAGATTAGTTTAATTATTGGTATCGATAATCTTTTTAACATACACCCTGATTTAGGCGCTGTAGCAATTGCAAAAAACTATGCATTCAATAATGAATCGGCAGGCCCTTGGGATGCTGTTCAAATGGGTGGCAACGGACGTAGATTATATGCACGATTGGCAGTAGCGTTTTAGGACTTTAGTTGGATTTCGCTCGCTTATTCAAATAGAATTCTCTAATTTTGAATAATTGAAAAAAGTATTGACCCTTTCTTTTATCGCGTTGTTTATTGCGAATGTTTTTGAGCTGCATCAGATTGCAAAGCTCCCAGCATTAGTACATCATTACTTTGAGCATCATAGCGAGAACGAGCATCAGTCGTTTGCAGATTTTTTTGCCGAACATTACTTCGATCAACAAAGTCATGCTACACAAAATCATAAGCATGATGACTTGCCTTTTAAATCGACAGACTGTTCATCCTTTCATGCTGCAATCGTTTTTGTACAAACAATAATGTCTAGTCATTATCAACCTTCGTTATTTTTAACGAACTTAATAAAAGAACCACAGCCCGATTTCTATTTGCAAAATTTTGTTGGAAAAATCTGGCAACCGCCCAAGCTATAATTTTACTTTTCGGTTTTAACAAATCACTTTAACAATTATATCCGCTAAGCGTTCTCAAATTATGCTTAATAAAATTATTGCGTTCTCCATCAAGAACAAACTTATCATTGGTATTCTAACCATTGCTCTCGCTATTTATGGTTGTTACCAATTCACTAAATTACCAATAGACGCTGTACCTGATATCACTAATAATCAAGTACAAGTCATTACTGTATCACCATCATTAGGCGCTCCCGATATTGAACGTCTGATTACATTTCCAATTGAACAAGCTAATAGCAATATTCCTGGACTAAAAGAAATCAGAAGTTTCTCGCGCTTTGGATTATCACTCATTACGATTGTGTTTAATGATGATGTCGATATTTATTGGGCACGTCAACAAGTTACCGAACGATTAAAAATTGCAGAAGAAGAAATTCCGAAAGGATTAGGAATTCCAACACTCGCTCCTGTGACAACTGGACTCGGCGAAATTTATCAGTATGTATTACGTCCTGAGAAAGGTTATGAATCGAAATATACCGCCATTGAATTGCGCACTATTCAAGATTGGATTGTTCGCCGACAATTACTCGGAGTGAAAGGGGTTGCCGATGTTAGTTCTTTCGGAGGAAGACTAAAGCAATACGAGATTGCTATTAATCCTTCCACACTAAACGCGCACAACATTACAGTAGAGGATGTTTTTACTGCGCTTGAAAAAAATAATGAAAATGCTGGTGGTGGATACATTGAAAAATCATCAACGGTTTTATTCATTCGCACCGAAGGACTTATTCAGAAAATAGACGATATTAAATCGATTGTTGTTAAATCATTGCCGAACGGAACTCCGCTTCTTTTAAAAGATATTGCAGAGGTTCGTATTGGACAGGCAACGCGATATGGCGCTATTACTTACAATGATGAAGGAGAAGTAGCAGGAGCTGTTGTAATGATGCTGAAGGGAGAAAACAGTAGCAATGTAATCAAAGATGTTAAAGCACGAATCGAGCAAATTAAATTAACACTTCCGAAAGGTGTTATTCTCGAACCTTTTTTAGATAGAACAAAAATGGTTGATAGTGCAATTGGGACAGTTACTAAAAACTTATTAGAAGGAGCACTCATCGTTATTTTCATTTTAGTATTATTTCTTGGAAATGTGCGTGCAGGATTTTTAGTTGCTTCTGTCATTCCATTATCGATGCTCTTCGCGATTATCATGATGAACATATTTGGCGTGAGTGGTAATTTAATGAGTTTAGGAGCACTCGACTTCGGATTGATTGTAGATGGCGCTGTAATTATTGTAGAAGCGGTTATGCATAGTTTAATGCATAACAAAGCATTTGCGGGAGTTAAAAGCGTAACGCAAGATGAAATGGATGATGCCGTTGGTAAATCGGCGGGCAAAATGATGAACAGTGCGGTATTCGGACAAATTATAATTCTAATTGTTTATCTACCCATCTTTACGTTAGAAGGTATCGAAGGAAAAATGTTTATGCCGATGGCCCAAACAGTAGCATTTGCATTACTTGGTGCTTTTATTTTATCGTTGACCTATATCCCAATGATGAGCACAGTTTTCTTAAGCAAGAAAATTGATCAAGAGAAAAACTGGTCGGACAAGATGATGGATTTTCTAATTGCTAAACAACAACGTTTGCTTCAGCAGATTTTAAAATTTCCAAAGGCTACATTAGGTGTTTCCTTTGGTTTATTATTGATTTCATTATTTGTCTTCTCAAAATTAGGAGGCGAATTCATTCCTGAATTACCTGAAGGCGACTTCGCAGTCGAAACTCGTGTACTAACGGGTAGCAATATCCGTACTTCGAGCGAGGCCTGTATGCAATCAGCACATGTATTAATGGAAAAGTTTCCTGAAATAGAAAAAGTTGTAGGAAAAACAGGAAGTGGAGAAATTCCTACTGATCCTATGCCAATGGAAGCAAGTGATATGATGATTATCTTGAAAGATAAATCACAATGGACGTCCGCCGATACATGGGAAGAGCTTTCGCAAAAAATGAGTGATGCCTTGAATGTAATTCCTGGAGTACAATATAGTTTTCAATATCCTGTTGCCATGCGCTTTAATGAATTGATGACAGGTGCTAAACAAGATGTGGTATGTAAAATATTTGGGGAGAACTTAGATACACTTTCAAAATATTCTCGCCTATTAGGTGAAACGGTTTCAAAAATTGAAGGTGCAGAAAATTTATACGTAGAACCGATTGATGGCTTACCTCAATTGATAGTAAGTTATAATCGCAGTGCTATTGCAGCGTATGGATTAAACATTGGCGATGTTAATCGTGTAGTTAATATTTCGTTTGCAGGACAAAGTTGCGGACAAGTTTACGAAGATGAAAAACGTTTTGACCTAGTTGTACGAATTGCGAATGAACAACGTCAGCAAATTGAAGATGTACGAAACTTACTTATTCCAACTCCTAGCGGAAAACAAGTACCACTCTATCAATTAGCAGATGTATCTATCAAGCAAAGCGTGAATCAGATTCAACGCGATGATGCAAAGCGAAGAATTATTGTAGGATTTAATGTGAATGGTCGTGATGTTGCATCAGTAGTAAAAGATGTTCAGCAAGCAGCAGTAAAAATTAATTTACCTACTGGCTATTATATTTCTTACGGAGGAGCTTTTGAGAATTTACAAGCAGCGCAAGATCGATTAAAATTAGCTGTGCCGATATCATTATTATTAATTTTTGTTTTCCTCTACTTTGCCTTCAATTCTATTAAACACGGATTGATTATTTATTCTGCTATTCCACTATCAGCTATTGGTGGTATATTATTTTTAGCACTTCGTGGAATGCCATTTAGTATAAGTGCTGGTGTTGGATTTATTGCATTATTTGGTGTGGCAGTATTAAACGGAATTGTTTTGATAGCAGAATTTAATCGATTGAAGCATGAATATCCTGATGATTTACTACAAGTAGTAATGAACGGCACAAAACACCGATTACGTCCAGTATTAATGACAGCCTTTGTTGCTTCACTCGGATTTTTACCAATGGCACTTAGTCATGGTGCAGGAGCAGAAGTGCAACGTCCGCTAGCAACTGTAGTAATCGGCGGGTTATTGATTGCCACATTGCTTACTTTATTTGTTATACCAATTCTTTATATGTTATTCGAAAATCAGCAATCGAAGAATTCAGGTGCTAAATCAGTAATTGCAATTTTAATTACATCCTTCTTTTTACTTACTTCTTCAGAGCAAGCAAAAGCGCAAACAAGTATTAAGTTAAATGCAGCTATTGATTCGGTTTTGCAAAATAATTCAGAATTAAAGTCGGCTTCATTGCAGGCCTTTTATCAGAAGAAGTTAATTGGTAGTAGCATCGACATTGCAAATACTAGTATTAACGGACAATATGGTCAGTACAATTCTTTTTATAATGATAATTCTTTTTCTGTTAATCAATCGTTTAAATTCCCGACTGTATACTCCAAGCAGAAAATAGTTCAAAAAACAATTTATGAAGAGAGTAAGGCGACAGTTAAATTAAAAGAAGCGCTCATCAAAAAAGAAATTAGCGATATCTATTATCAACTTGTTTATTTGGATTTACAACATCAACTTTTAAAGGAAGCAGATAGTTTATTTTCAAATGTCAATCAAAAATCGAAATTACGCTATGAAACCGGCGAAACAGATCTTGTGCAGTATAAAGATATTGAGCTACAAAAAAGTCAAATCGGATTTCAGTTAAAAGATCTTGAATTAAAACAATCAGAGTTATTGGGTAAATTTAATTTACTGATTCAGACGAAAGAAAAGTATATTCCTGATTATACTGATGTAACTAACACTATTGTATTTGCAGAAATTAAATCAGCGATAGAAAATCATCCGCAGTTAAATACGCTTAAACAACAGTTGCAAATAGCACAATCAAAAACTAAGTTAGAACAACATTCATTATTACCAGAATTACATTTTGGTTATTATTCAACAACGATTAGAGGAACAGGAGCAGATAATAATATTTACGATGGAAATACACGCTTTAACTCCTTACAATTTGGAATAGGATTACCATTATTCTTCCAAACTCAACAAGCCAAAATAAGAGCTGCTAAAGTTCAGGAGTTGATTTATCAAGAACAGTATGGCTATGAAAAGCAAGCATTATCTATACAAATTGAAAATGCAATTGCACGATATAAATCTACTTATGAGAAAGTAAACTACTATCGAATAGCCCTATTAACGGATAACAATTTAATGATTGATAAGGCTACTAAAAAATTCGCGTTAGGAGAAATCAATTATTTAGAGTGGGCCATGCTTATGCAACATGCTATTCAAACAAAAACTAATTATACTGATGCTGTTTATGAACTTAATTTATGCATCAACGAATTAAATTACCTTACATCAAAATAAAATCATCATGAAAAATTATATACTCTCAATAGTTGTTTGTCTAATCCTAATATCGTGTGGCGATACTAAACAAGCAGAAACTGAAACTGCAAGCAATGAAACAACTGTGGCATTAACCGATGCACAAGTTAAGAATGCTGGAATTAGTGTAGCAACGATTGAAAAGCAAGCCATCGCTCGCTTATTGAAAGTGAACGGAGTGATTGATGTTCCTCCACAAAACATGGTTAGTATTTCAGCGCCGTTAGGTGGCTATTTAAAATACACGAAATTATTGCCAGGCATGCATATCAATAAAGGAGAAAGTATTGCAGTGATGGAAGATCCTCAATACATCTCGTTGCAACAAGAATATCTTACAGCCAAAGCTAAGTTAAGTTATTTACAAAATGAATATAGTCGACAAGAGACATTAAATAAAAGTGCAGCTGCGAGCGATAAAGTATTTCAAGAAGCAACAATGAATTACTCTTCTCAAAAAGTTTTGGTAAAATCGCTGAGTGAAAAATTATTGCTAATAGGAATTAGTCCTGATAACTTAAATGAAAATACGATATCGAGATCAATTGCTATCCATTCCCCAATTGATGGTTATGTATCAAAAGTAAATGTGAACATTGGAAAATATGCTAGTCCTACAGATGTATTATTTGAATTAGTAAATCCGCAGGATATACATTTAGCATTAGATATTTTTGAAAAGGACATTGATAATTTACAAATTGGACAAAAGTTATTAGCTTATACGAATTCTCAACCTGATAAAAAATATCCTTGCGAAATTATTTTAATTGGAAAAGACATCTCTGAAACACGCAGCGTTGAAGTGCACTGTCATTTTGATGCATACGACAAAACGTTAATTCCTGGAATGTACATGAATGCTGAAATAGAAGTATCGAGTCAAAATGATTTTGTTATTGCTGATGAAAGCATTGTAACCTTCGAGGGAAAGCACTATATATTCTATGAAAAAAGTAAAAACAACTTTGAAATGATAGAAGTGGAAACAGGGAATAGTGAGAACGGGAAGACTCAAATTACCTTTAAAAGCAATTTTAGTCCGGAGCAGAAACAGTTTGTGATTAAAGGTGCCTATAGCATTCTTATGAAAAGTAAAAACACCGAAGAGTAATTTTCGTCAATTAGATAAGTCAAGTATTTTTCTTAAATTCGAAGTATATGAAAAGATTAGTTTTTGTTATCTTATTTTTATGTATAAAATGTATTAATGGGTATTCACAACCGTTATACTTCCCTCCAACAAATAACAATTTACCTTGGGATACTATTTCACCGATTACATTGAATTGGTGTCCTGATAAAATTGATTCACTTTATTCGTATTTAAGTGATCAAGATACTAAAGGGTTTATTGTTTTAAAGGATGGTAAGATTGTATTAGAAAAATATTTCGGAACATTTACCAAAGACAGTTTATGGTATTGGGCATCGGCAGGTAAAACACTTACTGCCTTTTTAGTTGGAAAAGCGCAAGAAGAAAATTATTTATCCATTACTGATACAACTTCCGATTACCTCGGTCTTGGCTGGACAAACTGTCCCTTAGTAAAAGAGCGAAAGATTACTATCCAAAATCAGTTAACCATGACTACTGGTTTAGATGATTTAGTACCCGATGATAATTGTACAATCGATACCTGTTTAAACTACATCGCCGATGCGGGAACTCGTTGGGCCTATCACAATGCACCTTATACATTACTCGAAGCTGTAATTACCAATGCGACAAATTTATCCATCAATAATTACACACAGGCCAAATTAAAATCACCTACGGGCATGGATGGATTATGGTTTACGAGTGGATATAATAATGTATATGCAAGTACTGCGCGCAGTATGGCTCGCTTCGGATTACTTGCACAAAACGATTTTATCTGGAATGGAGATACGCTATTAAATGATACGGCATATCGTCATCAAATGGTAAATACGTCACAAAGTTTAAATCAATCTTATGGCTATTTGTGGTGGTTGAATGGAAAGAGTTCATTCATGGTTCCTACTATACCATTTACATTTCCAGGCAGTATTTGTCCGCATGCTCCTAACGATATGTTTTCAGGAATAGGGAAAAACGGACAAATAGTAAGTATCTCGAAAAGCAAAGGAATTGTTTTGGTAAGAATGGGGAATAATCCGAATACTGGTGATGTTTCGATTGTATTAGTTGATTCTATCTGGAGTAAATTAACTGCAGCCATGTGTTTAAGTACAGGAATCGAAGATGTGAATTCCTCAACTGCTATTTCTATCTATCCTAATCCTGCGAATGAGATCCTATATATTCGTTCCAATGAAAATATTCGTTACTCCGGTAGCGTTAGTAGTTATGATGGCAAGGACATTCTTAATTTTGAAGGTGCAACTTCAATTGACATTTCATCTTTATCAAAAGGAATTTATTTTTTACGGATTCAAATAAAAAATGAGAGTCGCGCAATACGATTTATCAAACAATAAAAAAGGAGCGTTTAAAAACGCTCCTTTTACCCCACTCTATGTAATTTATTAAACTAAAATTCCTGCAATCGTAGCTGATAGATAAGAAGCTAATGTTCCGGCTAATAAGGCTTTTAATCCTAGCTGTGCTAATTCATTTCTACGCTCTGGCGCTAACTCACCAATACCTCCAATCTGCATTCCTACACTCGCAAAATTCGCGAATCCGCAGATAGCAATTGATACAATCAGCAATCCTTTCTCCGTTAAAATAGGTACTGCTTTCGTTGATAAATTCTGGAACGCTACAAATTCGTTCACTGTTAATTTTTGTCCTAGTAACGTTGCTACATTTTGTACATCCTGTTGAGGCACACCCATTGCCCATGCTAACGGATAAAATGCTTTTCCAAAAATCCAGTTCAGGCTTAAATTTAAATCTGGACTAAACCAATGTCCAACGTGAATCAACATCCAATCAACCATTGCAATTAACGCAATAAATCCGATTAACATCGCAATTACATTCATCGAAATTTTAAATCCATCACTTGCTCCGTGAGAAATTGCATCAATGATATTTACGTAATTACTTTTCACTTCTAATTTCACTTCACCCATTGTTTGGCTTTGCTCTGTTTCAGGATATAAAATTTTAGAGATCACCAATGCACCTGGAGCTGCCATTAAACTTGCAGCAATTAATTTCGGTGCAAGATCTAATCCTGCTTGTGCACCCATGTTTACATATACGACTAATATTCCACCAGCAATACAAGCCATACTACCAGCCATACTCGCAAGCAATTCACTCTTGGTCATGTTTTTCAAATACGGGCGAATCATTACCTGAGCTTCAATTTGTCCTACGAATGCACTTGCAACATTACTCAATGCCTCTGCTCCACTCACACGCATAATAAAGTTCATAGCCTTTGCAACAATTGCTACCACGCGTTGCATAAATCCTACATGATATAAGATTGCCACCAACACGCAAACTAAAATGATGGTTGCAGTAATGTTGAATGCAAAAACGAATCCTCCACTCATGAAAGAAGCAACGGTGCCATTAAACTGTTGAACGGCTACACCACCATAAACGAACTCTGCTCCTTTGCGTGCAAACTGTTCAATCTTTTCCATTCCATGTCCGAGTTGTTGGAAGAACGCAGTAACAGGAGGAATTTTTAATACGAGTACCGCGATTACAATTTGCAATGCGATACCACTAAATACCAAACGAAGGTTAATTGCTTTTCGATTATTGGATAACAAGTAAGCAATACCAAGTATCACAATCATTCCAATGAGTCCCGTAAAACGTTCCATTCTAAATCAGTTTAAGGTTTGAAGGGTAATATTACTAAATCTTTTGCAATGAAAAAATGCGATTCAGATAAATTATAAAAGTCCTAATGTGGTACAAGCTGCTTGCGCTGCGATTTGCTCTGCTTTCTTTTTTACGAAATCAATACCAACAGCAACTTCATTATCATCAACTAATAAACGAACTTTGATCAAGCGATCTTTTTGTTCTTCTTCTACTGTTTCAAAAACGATGGAGTGTTTCTCTCGTTGTCCCCAGTTTAAAATAAGACTTTTAAAATTCTTTTCTGTTTGTTCTATTTCGTGTAAGTCGACATGAATACGAATGATGCGTTCGAGAATAAAATTTTGTGTTTTTGCATACCCTTTATCGAGATAAATAGCACCTATGAGCGCTTCAAAAGCATCTCCATACATAGAACGATAGGTACCTATGGCTGCTTCTTTTTGAAGTAATTCATCGATGCCAATTTTAACAGCTAAGTTTTTTAAATTCTCACGACTCACAATACGGCTACGCATCTCCGTTAGAAAGCCTTCATCGCGATAAGGAAATTTTTTGAATAGCATATCTGCTACTACAGCACCTAATACAGCATCACCTAAATACTCTAAACGTTCGTTACTTAATGGCACTCCGTTATCTGTTTCACGAGAGATTGAGCGATGACTAAAAGCTAATTGATAAACAGAAATATTTCCAGGATAAAATCCCAAAAGATTACGCAATGAGCGAATAAGATTTTTCTCTTGCTGATCAGATGAAAATAATAATTTAAACAGGGACTTTAGCAACATGAATTAGAGAGAAATTACTGAGACTTTTTTCTAAAGAATTGTTTGAAGATTGCGAGCACTAAAGAAAAAAGTATTGGTATTTGCTGTTGCTGTTTTAATCATTATCAAAAATAAAATTAATAGTCGGAATAAAAAAATTGTTGGCAATATGCTATTTTAATAATTTGAAAATGCAGACCTCCCTATCCCGATAGCTCCCGATGCACAGATGTGGGATTAATCCCACATCTGTATGCAGAATTAATTTTTTTATGGAATCAGGAATCGAACCTTAAACAATAGCCTTGGTTTTAAACCCGTGGCTATATTGAATGAAATACAATTCCATTGATAAAATAAAATACACCCCACATCTATAGAGATTTAATTTTATTAATAAAATCCGGGAATTGAACGTAAAACTACGCCTTGTACTTCTTAATAATGATAGAGGCATTATGACCTCCGAAGCCGAATGTGTTACATAAAGCGGCGCGCACTGTACGATGCTGAACTTTGTTGAATGTGAAATTCAACTTCGGATCAAAAGCAGGGTCGTCGGTAAAGTGATTAATTGTTGGAGGAATAACATCATTCACAACTGCAAGAACTGTTGCAACTGATTCGATAGCACCAGCAGCACCCAACAAGTGGCCAGTCATCGATTTGGTAGAGCTGATATTTAAATCGTATGCGCTGTCGCCAAACAATTTTAAAATTGCTTTAGCTTCACTCGGATCACCAACTGGTGTTGATGTTCCATGCACATTGATGTAATCAATATCCGAAGGTTGCATTTGAGCATCTTTAAGAGCATTACGCATTACATTAAACGCTCCTAATCCTTCAGGATGTGTAGCTGTTAAATGGTATGCATCTGCGCTTAATCCGCCGCCAGCTACTTCTGCATAAATTTTAGCTCCACGCTTGATAGCATGCTCATACTCTTCCAGAATTAAACAAGCAGAACCTTCACCTAAAACGAATCCATCGCGATCTACATCGAACGGACGAGAAGCAGTTTCAGGGGAGTCATTTCTTTCTGAAAGCGCGTGCATCGCATTGAATCCACCGATACCGGCTTCATTCACTGCTGCTTCGCTACCTCCAGATAAAATAACATCCGCTTGACCTAAACGAATTGTATTAAAAGCATCAATAAGTGCGTTTGTAGAAGAAGCGCAAGCAGAAACGGTCGTATAGTTTGGTCCTCTGAATCCATAACGCATTGAGATATGACCTGAGGCGATATCTGCAATCATTTTCGGAATAAAGAAAGGATTAAAACGTGGAGTACCATCTCCCTTAGCGAAGTTAGAAACCTCATCTAAAAACGTACGCAAGCCGCCGATACCAGAACCCCAAATCACACCAATGCGATCAGGATCAAGGCCGGCATTTAAAAGCCCGGCATCCTGAACTGCTTCCTCTGAACTAGCAATTGCCAATTGAGAGAAACGATCAAGTTTCCGGGCTTCTTTTCGGTCTAGATATTTACCTGGATCAAAATCTTTGACCTCACAGGCAAATTGCGTCTTGAATTTGGATGCATCAAACAATGTAATAGGGGCAGCACCACTTTTACCATCTAGTAAACCTTGCCAATAATCGGCAACATTATTACCTAATGGTGTGATAGCACCTAAGCCTGTTATTACTACTCGTTTAAGCTCCATTGCGCGAACTAAACTGATTAATTACTTTGCGTTAGCTGTAATGTAATCAACCGCCTGACCTACAGTAGCAATTTTCTCTGCTTGGTCGTCTGGGATTGAAATGCTGAATTCTTTTTCGAATTCCATGATTAATTCAACTGTATCCAGTGAATCTGCACCAAGATCGTTAGTAAAACTAGCTTCATTGGTTACTTCGTTTTCGTCAACTCCTAATTTGTCAACGATAATCGCTTTTACGCGTGCTGCAATGTCTGACATTGTAGTGGGTTATTTGGTTAAGATAGGGGGCAAAAGTAAAAAAAAAGGACTTTAAACTTCAAAATAAATTGAGGGAATTGCACGAATACCTTTACCCAAGCCCCCTATTTATTAGCCAAACAGCTGAAAACCAAAACATAGCAATCTGTTTTTTTTCAAAAAAGTTTATCACAAATCGACGAATAAAGACGATAAATAACCAAAAAGGGCCCAAAATGGGCCCTTCACATCAATCCGAAAAGAATGGGAATGGATTGGGCCGAAGCCCTGATGTTGTATCAAATCTACAATTACTTTTTAATTACGCAATATATTATCCAATAAAAAAGGCCACCTATTGGCGACCTTTTACTATTCGTTTAATGGAGGATTATTTTACGTGACCCCAGTTTTCACCGCTTTTAATACGGTATAACTGCATTTCACTGATTTCAAAATGCTCAGCAATTTCACGCATTGTCTTCTTGCGATTTTTACTGTTAATCATTTCTTTAATCTTGCGAACAACACCTTCTGTTAACTTATGACCTTTCTTACGGTTGATAGAACGGTATGCTAATACAGCAGGACTCTTTTGCTGATGTGCTTCCATTTCTTCTTTGGTAGCCCAACGAAGATTTTTAACCGAGTTATCTTCTTTGTTATAGTTTAAGTGAATAACATAAACCTTTTTGCTGCTTCTATTAGCAATAAAAGCTTCAGCCACTAAACGGTGAATAAACAACGTAAGGTTTTCACCTGCTGGTTTTAACTTTAATGTTGGATAACCACCCATCAGCGTACCACGCAAAAGAGTTCCATCCATTACATTAGTTTTAAAACTTGCTAAACGACCACGGTCGGAAACAGCATACTTGAAACGGAAGTCGCCGCTATCTAATTTAACGGTTTTCCATTTTTCATTTTTCAATGACTTAATCATAGGTTATGTTTTAATACGAATCTAAATTATTGAAAAAAACTATATAACGACCAAATTTTTTTGATTATTTCGTTATAACGTACCCTTTACCCTCGTAAATCTGTCCTTTTACCCGATAATCCGAGGGCTTTGTCCAAGTCTTAACAATGCCACACATCGACTTTTGTAAATTGTAATCACTAACAACTACATTATGTTCAACTCAGGATTCCCATCTCGCAAAAGCGATCGTTACTTCCGCAATTACAAGGTTCAGCAGTCATTGAATTTTATCAAACGATTTGTATTTAAAATTCCAACCTTAAAGCCGATTCCTATTAAATCGAATAATTCTAACGTTAGGCGTATACGATGAAAAATGTTGATTTGAAAATTTGACAATTTGGAGATTTGAAAATGTGCTGATTTGAAAATGTGCTTCCCGATCCCAATGAATCGGGACGGGATTGAAAATGTGCTAATTTGTTACGCAATTTTATCATCAAAAACCGAATAAAATGAGGCCGTTTTGTTTTATTGTTTAAAACGATAGGTCCGCCTTAAAACAATTGCGGGAATGAGCTGACAGAGAAAGCAACGAATAGAAATAAGCGGTGTTTGAGTCCCGTAGTATATTTTCACTACGGGATGAGTTCGATTATTTCCGTTGCGACCGACGGAAGCTCCGCAATTATTTTACAGCGGTGGCATTTTTGCCTACTTTTTTTGCTACAGAAAAAAGTTGGAGCCCCACGGCTTGAGTGGAAAAAATCTAATCTACAACATGTGAACTTGGATGATTGCGTTTTTTAAAATGGCCATTTGCAAAATATTATGAAATTTTATTTTGCAATCTCTCCACATATCCTTTGCTTTGCAACATGAAACGAATCGCCATTTTCGCATCAGGGAAGGGAAGTAATGCGGATAGCTTATGTTCTCATTTAGTGAATCATGCTTCTATTGAGGTAGCGCTGATATTATCTGATCGAAAAGAAGCAGGTGTTTTTGCTGTTGCTGAAAAGCATCATGTGCAAGCAATTTATTTGAACAAAGAATTATTAAACAATCCCGATCAAGTAGTAGCACTTTTAAAGGAGCATCATATTGATGTGTTAGTGCTTGCTGGTTATTTGAAGTTAGTACCTCATGAGTGGATTGCTAATTACCCAGGAAAGATCTTCAATTTACATCCTGCGTTATTACCGAAATTTGGAGGTAAGGGAATGTATGGAATGCACGTACATCGTGCGGTGGTAGCAGCCGGCGAAACAGAAACGGGCATCACTATCCACGAAGTAAACGAACATTACGACGAAGGCAAAATACTTTTCCAGGCACGCACTGCCGTTGAACCTACCGACTCACCTGAACGCGTAGCCGAAAAGATTGCTGCGTTGGAGAAAGAGCATTTTGCAAGGGTGATTACAGAGGTGGTGGAAGGTATTACTTTGTAAGCAATCGTCTCAACGAAAAGCAGAGAAAACTAAAAGGTGATTTTTTGAAATTTAGACCTGCTTAATGTCCAAATAGAACCCTTCGGTTTGGATTTTCGACAAAAATGAGAGATTATTGGTTTGGATTTTCGACAAAAATGATGTAATATTGGTTTGGATTTTCGACAAAAATTGCATGTATTTAGTAAGAAATATTGATAATCAGTTAATTAAATGGAAAACAGAGGCCAACCGTAAGCCTTTGTTGTTAAGAGGCGCTCGGCAGGTAGGTAAAACCAGTGCTGTTAAGCGTCTTGGGGAGCAATTTAAGCACTTTGTTTATATCAATTTTGATGAAAACACTACTTATCATCAACTGTTCAATCAGGATTACTCGATTGAAGAAATCTGCCAACAACTAGAACTATTAACAAATACTCCTATTCATGCTGGTGAGACCTTACTTTTTTTAGATGAAATACAATCGTGTTTGCCTGCCCTAAAAGCGTTGCGTTATTTCTATGAAAAACTACCAGCGCTACACGTAATTGCAGCAGGCTCATTGCTTGAATTTGCACTTGCCGAACTACCTTCGTTTGGTGTTGGAAGAATTCGTTCTTTGTTTATGTACCCAATGTGCTTCTCAGAATTTCTAAATGCAATGGGAGAAAACAATCTTTCTAATCATCTGCTCGAACACGATATTAAAACTTCTTTGCCTGATAGCATCCACGATAAACTAATTGCTTTATATAAAGTTTTTTTATTGATCGGAGGAATGCCAGAAGTGGTACGAACCTATGTACAGAATAAAAGTTTATTGGAGGTGCAAACCATTTTAAACGATTTACAACTATCTATTCAGGATGACTTTGCTAAATACAAAACAAAGGTTCCTTCCTCTCGCTTAATAGAAGTGTTTAACAGTGTTGTTTATCAAACAGGAAACAAATTCTCATACACTTATCCAAATGCAACTTTATATGCCCGACAAATTAAAGAAGCATTGCAGTTGCTAGAAATGGCAGGATTAATTTATCCGGTAACACATACTTCGGCTAATGGTGTTCCGTTGGGTGCTGAAATAAATCCGAAAAAAGTAAAGTACTTGATTTACGACACAGGCGTTTACCAACGTTTATTAGGTCTTGATCTTTCGTCGCTAATGTTAGCAGATAATATTGATGTGATTAACAAAGGAAACATTGCTGAATTGTATGTAGGCTTAGAGTTAATTAAAACTGCCGACCCTTACGTTCCATTATCACTTTACTATTGGCAACGCGATTCTCGTAATAGCCAAGCCGAAGTAGATTATGTCATTTCAAAAGAAAATAACATTTACCCATTAGAAGTGAAATCTGGAACCAAAGGCAGTATGCAAAGTATGTACTTGTTTTTAGAGGAAAAAAAACGAAGTCTAGGCTACCGACTTTCTCTCGAAAATTTTGGAGTATTAAATCAAATACAAATTATTCCTTTGTATGCTGTAATGAAATTACAGGATAAATAGTTTTTTAAACTACCGACTCACCCGAGCGCGTAGCCGAAAAGATTGCAGCGTTGGAGAAAGAGCATTTTGCTAGGGTGATAATATCGCAAATAGAAAAAATGTAATTCATTACTCAAATACGCTCAAATCAAAATTGGTTGACTGTCTTTCTAAATGATCGGTATAGCGCAGTAATGCATAAAGCCTTTCATAAAAGTTAGCAGCTAGGATTTCATTTAACGATTCGATGTATGATAGCGCATAATAATCCTCTATTTCTATAACTTTATAATGCTCTAAGCTTTTTTCATTAGCTACAACCTTCATGATCTTTGATGATTGCTTAAATAAGTAAGCAGCAACTTCAATATTGAAGTTCCCCGGCACATCATCATTTTGAACTTTTATTTGAAATGGGCCGCGACGTTCATCATCTTCATTCAACTTCATAACAGCACGAATAATAAATTCATTTTCATCCAATGAAGGCGTGAAATAATATTCGCCATTCGTATTTAATTTCTTATTGATTTCTTTTAAAACTTGAAGGACCTCTTCTTTAGATTTACCAATTCGATTTTGAATATGTTTGATAGTTCCTTGCTTTACATCACTCTTAAACTTATCATGCTCAAATTGCGAATGTAGCGGCTTATCAATAACGGATGGCATCTCTTCTACTTTCAAACTTGTCTCTACCAAGCCATCATCATTTATTGAATCAACAATATCAAATGATTTTACAAAGCTGTTAATATTCGTGAAAAGTTTATGTACCTGATTTACCTCTAATGTCTTTTGGACATAAGGATAAAATACATGAATCTGATTGTCGAAATTAACTGCTTGATCTTTCGACATTGCTCGGTGACTTAGCGAATTAATTCTATCTATTCTTCCTGTACGTTGTTCCATATCGGTACAGTTCCATGCAATTCCATAATGATAAATGTTATCACAGTAAGTATGCAAATCTTCTCCCTCTCTAAAAATATCTGTTGTAATAAGCGCATAAGGAAATCCTGGCATTCTAAATTGTGTTGCCCATTTGCCCTTGCTCTTGTTAGATCCTGTTAAACCTTTAATAGGTGTTTGATATAATAACTTATTTTCTATTTCACTTATTCGATCACTATCTGGAAAATTTACCGCGCGCAATAAACGATAATCACGAACAATTGCTTTTAACTCGTTTGTTACAAGTTGAAATATACTGTCTTTCTTTTTAAGTAATATTAGAAAGTTTGTTTCGATATTTCCTTGTACATGCGCTGCTATAAACACAGGAAGAAATCCACTTCCATTTCTTAATATACTTCGTAATATGGTCGATAATGTTCTTAACTCATGAATTAACGATTCAATTCCTTTGCTTGAATACTCTTGAATAAAATCTGACACTTCCTCACTTAATAAATCCGTCATCAACGTAGTTATTAAGTTGTTTTTAAAAAGCATTCCAGGATAATCACTTTCGTTTAATTGCTTTTCTACATAATTTTCTTTCAAACTATGTTTGATAAATATTTCTTGAATTTCTTTTAAGTCAGATTGATCTTTCGCATGTATATTTTGCTTCTTCAAAGCCTCCTCATTAAAATCGAAGAGTTGAAAGTGTTTATTAATTAAAAAATAATTAGGATCAAACCAATCCTTTTGATATAAACTTTTTCGCTTAAAAGGACCTGCCGCTGGGGTCTGAAAATAGGAGTGAAAGAAGTAAGCATCTGGTTCTTCTTCCTCGTGTTCTTTTATTCCGTCATCAACAAATGGACTCCAATTACCATATTCCTTTTTCAACAGTTGATAGGCTAGCTCCAACCACTCTACTTTAAATTTACTTACACGAGTTTGTCGCATCAATCCGTCTTTAAATGAACCATCTTTATCTACTATTTTTATATGATGGTATAAATAATAAAGTCCGGTTTTCAGTGCATTCTCAATTGATGTTTCCTTAGCTGAAACTTGTTTTATAAATTGAAAATCGAATCCAAAACGATTTTTTAATAAGCGCTCAATCGTGCTAGCTATAATATCATCAATATTTTCACGTAATTGTTTATTCTCCTCATGTTCTTCAAAAGCATTTATTAGTGCATTTAGTTGAACACTAGGTAGCACCTTACTCCAATGGTTTTTTAATTCAGGTGCTATTACTTCTTTCTGCCATCGTTGCATTAATCGTTGTTCTAATTCATAAGCAGAAGCAACGCGCCTTACAAATATCAATGCTTTCTCACCACGCTTCATCATTTCTAATAATGCATCTACCATCACTGATTGTTTAGGATGCGGTGGTGCATCTACGAACTCTTCACTCCACGATTGCATTAATTGTTCTAAGATGGGTTGGTCTTGCGACTTATTAATTCTTGTAGAACGTGTGTCTTCATACTCCGGCTCATCTTTCAAAAATTTTTGCGCATCTAAACGATAGGTTTCAAATCCAGCTAACATTCCCATCTCTACATTGCCATTGTGTTTTTGATTTAAATGTCGGATAGTATTGTATTGTAATAATCCCATGAAAAGCGCTTGCTCTCCCTCTTGCAATTGTATTGGTGCGGCATCTTTGGCCTTAATAGCATTTCCATTGCGATGTTCAAAGCGACATTGATTACGTGTATGTCGCACATCACGAATGGTATATTCCATTTTACCACGAATTAAAAAGTAAGGAAGTTTTTCTTGAATTTCTTTTTCGCGTTTACAACCACTTAAAATATGATTTGGTAAAAAACAATCAAGCTGATTTTTAATTTCAATTAAACTATACGTCTTTGGTGTAGCCGATAAAACAATCAGTTTTTGAACCTTAGGTTTTATCTGGTTTTTTAATTCAGGAAAATCTGAAAATATTTTTACATCTTCCGCTGTATTCATTTTTAATCCGAAGAAACGTGATGCCACTGCATTACGAGCTGCTACTTCTGCATTCTCTAAACTTCCAGGACCTGTTTTGAAATTATGACCTTCATCTACAATCAATAATTCAATTGTTGGATTCGTGATGGCCATTAAATACGCACAGAATTTTTTCAGAAGACCTTTATTCTGCTCTCTGAAATATCCTAATACTTTCGCCTGCTCAAGATAGGCTATTGAAACAGGATCAATAAAACATTCTTGCAGCTCTTCAATTAAATTTGTTTTCTCATGAATTGATAAACCAAACGAAAAACTAGAGCTACGATACAAATGATATGTAGGCACATCAGCAGCAATAGCTTCCAACTGATGATGAATTTGTATTTCTCCGGTAGGCTTACCGATAACTGACTTTACGCGGTTATCTAATAATTGATAATTGTTATTTGAAAATTGTAAAATCTCTTTCCGCCATTTTAATTGCAAATTATTCTTTGGGACAATAATTACATCTTGATGCGTTTCTGGATTGGTAGAAAAATGGCGTAGTAAAGAAGCAATTCCTAAAGCAATATACGTTTTGCCTAAACCTACTTCATCCGCTATGTAAAGGGCATTATTCCCATCTTGTGAAAGATAATTATACCCCTTTCGTATTACTTCAATTTGACGATCGGCAATACTTTTATGGATGAGCGGACTCCCCTGTAAATTCAGGATTCTTCGAATTGTACTATCGTTAATATACTCCATTTCCGAATTGAAGATTTTTAATTGTCCATTGTAATAATTTCTTATCTACCTCAAAACTACTTTCTACTTTATCCGATAATTCATTTATCATCGTGATACGCTGATCAGTCATTTTTTTAATTGCTTTATAACCATCTTCTCCTCCGCATTGCTTACTGAATTTTTTCAAATTGTTATTTTCATAAAAACGTAATTTCACAATTTGTAAGAGCAACCAGTAGTAGCTATGCATGATTCCACCTTCTTGATGCAGCTTTTGTATTCCACGTATATAGTTCAAGAGCGTATCAACATTATCATGCGTTAAATAATAAACAATCGATTGAAAATGTTTCTGTTTTTGTTTCTCCGATTGTTTCAATTTCTTATCGTCAAATAAATTTTCTTCGAGCTTCGATAATCCATAAAACTGACGAGCCATATCGTTTAATAAACTTTTTTTAGCTACTTCTCCTTCTATTATTTTCCCACTTTCATCTTGCATTAAATCCGTTAAACGCTCAAATGTATTTTCAAACCACTCCCGTAATACTTCACTATCCTTTCCAAGCAAGTCCCAGGCATCAATCATATCCGAAGGAGTAATAAAAAAATGAGAAGGACGCTGCCCAAATCCAATTTGAGTCATGTAGTACAAGTGCTTTACTTCTTCCTTTTCTCGTTGCTCCACCACCGTTAGTAGTGAATTACGCGCTAAGGCATCGAGCATTGCTTCTCCATGCTGCTGTTGCGTGAAATCAATAAATCCTTTTGAAAATAACTCTTGTTCAATATCGCCTGGTAATTGTAAAATACATTTTGCCTTAGACTTATTATTCCATGTTAATCGCTTTAATGTCCAATCGATTTCAAAATATATCTCAGGCACTTCGTTACGTTCAAAATTAGCTTCTTCTGTTTTTACCGGCTCCATAAATCGAAAATGTTCCGGCTTCAAGATTTTTTCCAGTAAATAAATTGGCTTCTCTACTTTTTGTTCAAATAACAAAGCACTCTCGATATTAAAAATTTGTTTAGCCTTTTCAGAATATCCTCGCCATGCAGGATTTGTAAAATTAACAGAGCCAATAATGGTATACATTTTCCCTTGGCCATGTAAACGATAAATTTTACGATGACTATTTCTCGACGTATTATCGGGGTAATACCAAACTACTCCTTTGTTAGAATACATCTCAAATACTTCTTGCTCTATTTGCATTAATCCATCACGGAGCGGAGCCTGTATATGTACTTTTATTCCCTTTGCAATTAACTGATCTACCAATGCGGCATCGTTCGAAAAATAAGGACTTTGAATTTCGATTGTGCGTATATGATCTTTTTCAAAAATATTTTGCTCTAAAAAATCCATAAATGAACCTTGCATCGAATCATAAAACACAGGAGCATTTTGATTCTTAGCATTTATTCTGTTTAACGACTTGATGACTTTTTCCTCTGCAGCTGATAAAATATTACCACCAAAGTGTGAAGCTGTATTACGAATAAATTCTTGAAAGCTTGAACAAAGCGAAATAGGATAATAGCGTTGCTGATTCAGTACAATTTGTGCGATGCATTCGATGTTTTCACACCATCCATTTTGCGTAATATTATTTGAACCAACAATAATTAATAACTCCTCTACTCTATTTTCATTCTCTACTAAAATAAAAGAATGCTTTGGATGAAAGTTCCCTTTGTACTTTCCTACAGTGGGCATTCGCACAGCCTTAAAATCATAATCAAGCATAGGACCACCAGCTACATCTTTAGCATCTTGATCGAAATAAACAGTTATGGGAGGAACGTGTTGTTCTTTATACAAGTTACGCCATACAATATGATTTGCAATTTCATTATTGAGAAAGCGTTGCGATGGAACCAACAAGGGCATGATGTAATTTTCAAAAAATCGAGGACTAAAATTGAAGGTATGAAAAAGCGCTGCCTTAACAGTTCTACCCGCAATTAAATCTTTGAGCTGTTGCTTTAATTGATAATCGCCAATTTTACTCATGCTTGCATCAATTGTTGGTAAATAGAAATGAAGGTTGGAATGAAGTATTCATTCTCTTGATGCACTTGAGGGTTGAACTCTTTCTTTATTTTAGCCCCATCTGAATGACGAACTTCCAATAAGTCTTTATTGATTGTTATCCACGAAGCGCCACCTCGCCATGTAGTCACCTCACAATTTCTTTCGTGCAATGCTTCTATTATATTCCAATTATTTCCTTTCATCAGATCTCGAAAATGATTTAACAAATCATAATTTTTTTCTCCTGATGGAAATCTAAAACCTGTATCTAATTTACAATTGGTAATATATTCGTCTTTTTGTATTTCATCTTTTGTCCACAATGGTTTCGTTTGCAAGTAGCGAAAAATAGTACTTATAGGACTTAACACTTTTTCTGTTTGTTCATGCCAGAGAATCATCTCTTTTAATGTGGTCTCCTCCTTACTTAAATAATTTGAAAATTGAGCAAGGAAATCATACAGTTTAAATTCTCCTTGTTGTTTCGTTGTACTAATAAAATCAAATAAACGATTTTGATATGCATCTGCAGCTTCAAATCGCATAATTTTATTTACCAAAAATTCTTTTTCATTTTTTTCAAAATCGAACAAAGGAAATATTATTTGTATTAACTCACGATCAATCGTAAAACGTTCTCCTGTTTTTAGCTTTTGAATGATATTTTTAAATTCGGGAAGTTGTAAAAGTGGATTTAATTTATCTCCATAAATTTTATAAAACATTTCATCCTTATCAAACCCGATATCCAAAAAAGGACGAATATACTTACCCCAAACACCGTAAGAACGTTGATTCGAAAGTATTTCATCATTGGGATTATTACTGATAGGAAAACGATTTAATTCATTTACACGATTTCTAACTCTATCTACACCGTTGAAACCAACACGTGGAAATTTGATACAACGAGCATACGCCATTAGCTGCTCAAATCGCAGAAAATATTTTGGCCAACCAGCTTCTTTATCATGACCATATAAATAACGAGCTATGCAAAGGACTTGAAAATCCCTTGCAAGAATACTAACTGTTGATAGGTACGGAATTAATTTTTTCCCTTGATGCTGCCATATTACTTGGAATCCAAGTGGATCTACTGCGCCCTTAGGTAAATAATCAGGATCTGGAGAAGTAAAATAATATTGTGGTTGCATGAGATAAAATTAAACTGCTAATTCAGGGGTCCAAAACTCTTCTAGTTTCCAATTTAAAATAGAAAACTCCTTTTTTATTTTGCTGCATAGCAACCAATATTCTTTTTCATTGAGCTTAGTCCATTTATTATTCTTGATTTCTTGTAAAGATGTCCTTCTTGAAATTGCAGTAATAAAAATAAAATCAATTGGTGGGTGAATGATATCACAGATTTTAGATTTTGCTTTATCACGTATAATAACCGCAGTTTTCAGATAAATAGCAATGATTTTAGCAGCTCTACCATAGGTTACTAAACTGGCATTGACATTTTGCTTTTTCAACGACTTTATAATTTGTCGGGCCCATTGCTTATGCAATACATCAAATTGATTGCTGCTTATATTAGGAGAATTGATAGCAAATTGCTGTAAGTCTGTCGACTTAATTGCCACTTTAATTTTTCTAGTAGTTGTAAAACCACGTTGGCTTGCTCTTGCGGCTGTCCATACCGCGTAATTGTGAATATGCTGATGAAAGGTATACAAGGTTGTTTATTAATCGGATTAATGAGTATTGTAAATGTCTCGTAGCGAAAATACACTTTTACCCCCATGCTTCAAAGGGTTAGTTGATTTGAGGGACTTAATTTGATTAGTATTTCAGACAATTAAAGTCAAATATTAGGTAGTTTATGAAATCCATTTAATAACCAATTGGAATAAGATTTATAAATATTTAAATTTGATGCAGGTAAAAAAAATAGATAATCCGAAAACAATAACTTGTTTAAGTAATTACCCGATTAATGTTTTAAATAAGGAATATTTGACTAGCTTAAAACATGTAATAAATCATCAAGTTAGTATGGAAATATGTAACTAAATATCTACTTATGAAATATTTAATTCCCTCTTTAAAAAACTTAATTTTAAAATACTTTACAAAAGTTTTGATAATGTTTTTGTGTTTCTCTTTTGATTATTCCTTCGGTCAAAGCATATCTTTAAATGAACTATTCAATCTATGTAAAAAAACTAATTGGACACAAGTAAATGAGCACTTAACCAATAACGGATGGGATTATTATGAGTCTTCCAAAGGAGATGATACAGAATATAGCACAATAACTTGGTCTTATAAAAAAGAATATTATGAAGAGAAAGCTAAAGGGTGGTTTTATATCTACACTTACGATGGATTACCAAACAAAATAGTCTATACTTGTTTTAATAAATCGTCTTTTTCTCAAATAAAAAATGGAATAGCCTCAGCAAATTTGAAATTAACTGGGAATACTATCGAAGAAGATAATATTATAAGTAATTATGAAAATAGTTCTTATATAGTATCCATTAGAACAAGTAGGCAAGAAGATGATAGTGAATACGAAAACAGTGCAATAACGGCTTATACGACAGTTGTAATTTTAAAAAGGGGAATTTACGATGTTAATAACGGTATAAAAAAAATATTTGACGATGAAGGAAATTTATCATCAGAAATAACACTTAAAGATGGTCAATATAACGGTGTTTCTAAATTATTTTATAAGAATGGGAAAATTAAGATAGAATCGTATTACATAAATGATAGGCGAAATGGACAATCAAAAGAATATGATGAAGATGGAAATTTATCAGGAGTTTATACATACAAAGACGATGAATTAATTGGACCATATAAAATTTATAAAGAGGGTCGATTATTTATGTCCGGTAATTTAAAGTATGGAGTAAAAGATGGTCAATTTATTCAGTACAATGATGATAATAAAATAAATATGGAATATACCATGCTTGATAACAAGCTAAATGGGAACTATAAAGAATATATCTATAATGAAAACAAACTTACATTTAAAATAATTGGAGAATACTATAACGATTTAAAAAATGGTCATTGGGTAACATTGAAGTACGAAAAAGATAAATATAATGTAATTGAGTACTTTGACTACAGAAATGGAATTAAAGATGGTCCATTTAGAGAAGTAAAAGGAGATACTATCATATTTGGAACATATAAAAATGAATTACTAACTGGCGATTATAAAGAATATATAAATATTAGTGATTGGTTATTTGGTACTATAAGCGGTGATACAAATAATGCAGTATTAATGACATCTGGATTTTATATATTGGGCAAGAAAAATAGTTACTGGAAATTTTACTCTTTAACCAGTTCTCTAATAAAAGAAGGAGCATATTTTAATGATCTTGAAGATGGCGAATGGAAATATTATTTTGAAAAAATGACCGAATTAAAAAACAAACCATTGCCTTATTCAGAAAAATTATTTCTTATAGAAAATTATTTAAATGGGAAAAAGAATGGGAAAGAAGTAAGGTATTGGTATGTTGAAGAAAAACAAATTCCATGTGACACAACAGGTAATAAAAACGCAAACCCACTTGACACATGTACTACATCTATTTATCACTCGACTAATGAAATCGCTTATTATAAAAACGATGTCCTGCATGGCCCTTTTGAAGTAAAAGACTCCAACAATATAACAACATTTAAAGGGAATTATATCAATGGAATTAAAGAAGGAATTTGGTTAGAAACTTACTTTAATGATAACTCAGAATCTGACAATAGTTATGTGTTTGTTAAAGGTAACTATGAAAACAATTTACAACAAGGTAAATGGGTTGAATTTAAGAAAGAAAATTTTATAATTAGAGAGTACAATTTTGTCAATGGAGAATTAAACGGTAAAGTAACTAGCTTTAACAAATATAATAAACCTGAAGAAGAAAAGTACTTTGAATTTGGGAAACTAAAATCCGTATATTTATATGATTCTATAGGTAATATTGTTTTGATTAAATATGAATTATTTGAAGAGACTAATTCTCAAATAAAATGTAAAGTGACAGAATTTCTTAACAATCAAATTGTATCGCAAGTTTATACAATTTTAACAGGGGATGATAATAAAATTAATTATCGCTATTTCCCTTTATATTTCTCATTAATTACAGGTGAAAAAGGAGACGGTAAATACGGTTATAAAGACGGAGAATATAAATTATATGATAAAATTTTTACGTTACAAACTGAAGGATATTATCTTAAACGAATGCAAGTAGGTAATTGGAAATACTATTTTAATGATTCAGATGTGTATTTTGAACAAATTTATACCAATAATATAGGAAGCACTCCCATTTTTTATTACAATAAATCAAATAAACTTTTTGATGGCAAACTAGTATTAAAATATCCAAATGGGAAAACACAATTTATGTTTAAAATAGCTGATGGCTTGAGAAATGGGAAATCAATATATTATGATGAAAATGGAGATGTTATTAAAGAAGAAAAATACGAGAATGGAATACTTAAATAGAAAATAATTTATATAAAATATGAAATACATATCACTATTTTTTCTTGTTTTTTTTATAAAAACAAATTTATTAGCTCAAAACATTCCAACTTATATCGGGACTAAGTTAGAAGACAATGGAGCGATGGGCCCTGACGAAGTAGTTACATGGCGGTATAAAAACTACTATTTTTTTTCAAACACACCAGGAATTGCAAGACCTATAACAACAACAGTTATTAATAAAGTGGTTAATGGCAAAAATGTTTATATTAACAATGCGCAATTATTTGGGGATAACGCAATTAAACTTTTAGAAAAAATTAATTTAAGATTAAAGGCAGACTTCATAGTTTCACAAAAAGAAGACCCGCTTTGTTATAAAGAATTTTATTTAGTTGGTTTTCGCGAATTAGATATTACCGTCGATAAAAACTATATGTACTTCTCTATTATTTGGGATAAATCATTTTTGGAAGATGCCGTTAATAGTGAATGCATTTATCCATCATCCGTGGCTAAATTTGACATTAATGAAATAGCTTCCTATATAGTTACCTATTAATTTAAATTACAATAACCCTATTTCTTCATGTTAAGAAAATTACTCATACAGATAATTCTATTTCTTGTTTTATTTTCATGTGGTGATAACACTTCAAAATCATTAAAGAATGATTCACATATTGAAAATGATGAAGATATTGAAGCGCCAATTGAATCTGAGGATGAAAACTCGGATGAATTAAAAGACGGAACTTATTGCGCTGATGTTGAATATTACAACCCTAATACAGGAACGCGAAATACCTACAACTTAGATGTAGAAGTTGAAAATGGCGAGTTAACCAAAATCCATTGGCCCAATGGTGGGTGGCTTGATGAAACACATTTCCATTCAACTGATATTTCTTCGGGTGAATGTTCATTCAGATCTGATAGAGGATATCGTTATACCGTAACGCTGGGTGATTTCGGGGGTTGTGGATATACTGACGGAAACAGAATAAGAAGAGATGTTAACAGTGATGTTGAAGAGACTACCTGTCCGAAATGTGGTGAAGAAAAAAGCTCTTATGAAGAGTATTGTGATGATTGCAAACGTAAAATTGAACATACTTGTCCAAAATGCGGCGGATACAGATCTAACACTTACGATGATTATTGTGATTATTGCAAGAGCGAGCTAGAAAATGAAAATCAATAATAATTAAGTTAGTCTAAAAAATAATTAACTGTAAACTCGCGGTATCCAATATAATATCTTAACTACAATCATCCAAACATAAAATCTTTGGTTTCCCATTTTTATACTTTACTTTTGAGGATTACTTTAAAGAGATTTTAAGCGCTACAAGGCCCTATTAAATTAATTGGATTTTAATTATGAAAAAATATTATTTACATAACGGCAGTGAACAAACTGGGCCTTTTGATATTGAAGAATTAAAATCAATGGGGCTTAATAGTCAATCACCAGTTTGGTTTGATGGTTTAAGCTCATGGACAATAATTGGCCAAGTTCCTGAATTGAAAATTTTATTTGCATCAGCACCACCACCTTTTTCAAACCAGATACATACACCTCCACCAATTGCCAAAGAAGCTAACATAACTCAACCTTCGTTTAACTCCGAAACTCCAAAAAAGAAAAAATATATTTTATTGAAGATTACTGCAATAGTTATAGCTATCTTAATTATAATTAACATAATTACTACGCTAAACCATAATAGTAACAATTTAGATGAGAGCACCTACCAGGAAAAAGTAATGACTGTGGAAGAAATAGAGAAATCACAACCAAGTAATTTCTTAAAAGCTGATGGCACTTATAATAAGAACTTTTGGGGCGACAAACTTAAAGTACATGGAGTAATTAAAAACAATGCTACTAAAGTTACCTACAAAGACGCAGTTGTTACAGTAACTTATTACAGTAAAACAAATACAGTATTAGGAAGTAATAATTATACAATTTATGAAAACTTTCCGCCAAATTCTGAAGTCAATTTTGAATTGAAAATTGAAAATTATAAAGAAGTAAACTCTATTGGCTGGAATGTGATTTCTGCAACTACCTATTAATCCTAACTTAATAATTGCAATTAATAACTTTTCTCGAATTCTATTTATTTGTTGTAGTATTTTAAAGATATCTTCAATATAGCTATTCTTTCTTCCTTCAATTAATTCAATGTTCGTACTTTAGTAAAATGGCATTATTTCAAGAGTCTATTATAAAAAAGCATTTAAGTTTAATTGATGAGCAAATCATTGAGGCGGCTTTTAGTGAATATAAGCGCGTTTACTCTCCTGACAAAATAAAAAATATCAGAGTTGCCAAGGAAGAGCAATACCAGGAAGGATTTATTAAAGACGTATTTGGGTCAGTGTTGGGATATTCTGTTTATCCAGAGCATCCGTTTAATATTGAAACAGAAAAGAAAAACGAAACAAATTCAAAAAAGGCCGATGGTGCTATACTGAGAGATGAAAAAGTGGTGGGCGTTATTGAGTTAAAGGATAACAAAACAAAAAATCTCGATGCAGTCAAGGACCAGGCATTTAGTTATAAAAACAACCATAAAGAATGTAGTTATGTAATATCTTCTAATTTTCATAAGCTGCGTTTTTATATTGATGATGCTACCGAATACGAAGAGTTTGACCTTTACAATCTCGATAAAGAAACCTTTAAGCGGTTTTACCTTTATCTGAGAAAGGAGGGGTTATTAGATAAAAACTTACCCAAGCTTCTGCGACAAGAAACAAAGTTTCACGAAGAAGAGATTTCTAAAAAGCTTTATAAGGATTACTCGCAATTTAAGCGAAGCTTTTATGAGAATGCTGTAATGAATAATCCGCAGCATGATAAACTTATCTTATTTAAGAAAAGTCAGAAGTTTTTAGACCGCATTCTATTTTTATTGTTTGCAGAAGATAAAGGATTAGTAGGGACTAATTCAATTGTGAATATAGTGGATAAATGGGCGGTAGCCGATGATGATTACTACCAGCCACTTTACGAAATGGTGAACAAATATTTTGGTCACTTGTATCGTGGTTATACTTATCAGAAAACAGGAGAGGTAATTCCTCAGTTTGGAGGTGAGTTGTTTGCGCCGGATGATGTTTTAGAATCACTCAAAATTGATGATGAGATTTTGAAGAATGATTTATTAGTGCTTTCTAAATACGACTTTAATACAGATGTGGATGTAAATATTCTTGGACATATTTTCGAACATTCCTTAAATGAGATTGATGATGTAGAGGCGGAGCTGCGTGGGGAACAGTTGGACAAAACTAAAAGTAAGCGGAAGAAAGATGGTGTATTTTATACTCCAAAATACATTACCAAATACATCGTTGATAATACTCTTGGGAAATTATGTGCTGAGAAAAAAGCGGAGTTACAATTAGACCAGGACATTGCCATCTTTGAATATCAGAAAGCAGATGGCAAGCTGAATGAAAAAGGAAAAGAATTATTTGAACGCTTAAACGAGTACAAAGATTGGTTGCTGACCATTAAAGTATGTGATCCTGCTTGCGGTAGTGGAGCATTCTTAAACCAAGCACTTTCTTTTTTTATTGAAGAGCATAAGTTAGTGGATGATATTATTGCAGAGCTAACCAACACGCCTTTACGTTTGTTTGATACCGATTTACAAATTTTAGAGAACAATATTTTTGGTGTGGACATTAACGAAGAAAGTATTGAGATTGCTAAACTCTCGCTATGGTTACGCACAGCACAGCCGGGAAGAAAACTTTCTGATTTATCCAATAACATTAAATGCGGTAACTCATTAATTGATGATCCTGCCGTAGCTGGCGACAAAGCATTTAATTGGGAAAAAGAGTTTCCGGATGTGTTTAACAGAGGTGGATTTGATGTAGTGATTGGAAATCCGCCATATGTATCAAATTGGACCTTGTCAGATTCAAATAGAGAAATAGTTGAATGGCTTAGCGAAGCCTTTAAAGATGATTTGACTGGGCACTGGGACTTGTTTATTTGTTTTATTTCAATCAGTCTCAAATACCTTAAAGATGGAGGATATAATGCTTTTATTCTGCCAACTTCATTCTTGAAGGAAAAATATGGTAAGTTAATTCGGGAGAGAATCATCAATGAACAAGAGTTAGTTGAAATTATTGATTTTGGTGAGGAGGTGATTTTTGAAAATGTTGCCAGACAAATCTTTATTTACAACTTAAGAAAAAAAAGATCACCGGAAAATAAAGTTAAAATTAAATTTGGTTTGGATGATATTGGAACAAGCGTACCCCAAAGATTTTTTAGCACGCTAAAAAACTGTACATATAAAACCAATGTTTCTTCGAATGATATTAGCATTTACAACAAATTAATTCAGAACTCTTTTAAGACCGGAGAATTGTTTTGTGTTAATGTAGGCGTTGTTGCCCATTCTAAAGCAGAGAGTCCTATACAGTTTAAGAAAGACGATGTTATTTACAATGAATACAAAGATGGATTTAAAAAATATGTTATTGGACCTAATTTTAGCAGATATTCATTACTATTTGATGGGCAGTTCATGGATTATGAAAATAATAAAGAATATTTCCATCGACCAAAATTCAATTTGCTTTTTGAAAGCAAAAAAATAATTCTTAGAAGGACAAGTGGAAACAATAATTCGATTATTGCTTATTACGATGAGGATCAATATTATACGAACGATAGTATTATGCACTTAGTTAGATGGTCAGAAGAAATTATATCATATCAACAACCAGATAAAAGGTGGGCTATTGACACAAAAACTAAGATTAATGAGAAATTTGTTCTGGCAATATTATGCTCAAAATTAATCACGTATTATTTCAGCAAATTTTTAAGTACAGACACCTTGCAAGGGGCATATTCAAGTGTCTATCCTGAAGATGTACGCGAATTTCCAATTGTTAAAGCAGGTGAGAAAAATCAATTAGAACTATCGCAATTGGCTAATAATATGCAGCAATTGAATATTGGGTTTCAAAAATCATCACGCTTATTTATAGATTATTATATAGTAAAACTGAAGATAGAAATACTCACCAAAAAACTCCAAAACTGGTACAATTTAGAATTTATCGATTTTATAAAAGAACTTAATAAGGCATATGAGAAAACAGGCGGTAAGAAACTTACAAAATCAGATGAATTTGAATGGATGGAATTGTTCGAGGAGAACAAGAAAAAAGTACTTGAACTCAAAACTCAAATAGACCAAACCGGCCGAGAGATTGATCGTATGGTGTATGAGCTATATGAGCTAACAGAAGAGGAGATAAAGATTGTGGAAGAAAGTTCAAAGTGATAATTAATTCAATTTTTAAATATGATTGAAATAAAACAAAACTCTATTATATCTAAAATTAGATTTTCGAACGGTTAAGTAATTATGATAACTAAACTAAAAAAAATAGCTTCCTTATTAACCATAATTTTATTTATAGTTTCATGTAATAATTCGCAAAATAATTCCACCAAAGAAAAAGAACTTGCTGTTAAGGAAAAAGAATTAATGGCAAAAGAAAACAGTTTATTGTCAAAAGAAAATGAACTGCTAAAAAAGGAAATGCAATCGAATAAAGACAAGTCATCAGATAGTCAAATTGAAGAAAAAGGTACTTACTATTGCTCTCCCTTAATTTACAACCCAAAAGTTCTTGCTAATCCCGATTCAAATTCAGTACATCCAGATTGGAAAGGAAGCGAAGTGGGTACAGCATGGTCGATAATCGTTTCAAAGAAAATCACAAATAATCAAGGGGTGTTTTTATATGGCGATTTATATTCCCCACGAGGCGGTAAAATGGAACATAGCCCATTTTATTTTATTTATTCTGAATGGAGTTGTTCTAAGTAAGTAGAATGTAATTACAAAAGGTCATTGTTTTACACCCCCACCTTACTCTTCTCCATCAACACCCTCACCGATTGTTTAATTCATTTGGAATCGTATAAGCAATAATTGTTTACTTTGTTTTTATCTTGAAAATATAAAGGGTCTAACCAGTCTAAAATTCTTTAATAAAACTAAATAAGATTTTCTCCATTCAATTTAATAAATTTGATTACTCCTATCTCCTCATCTATGAACTACAAACTATTCTTATTCTGTTTTATTTTGAATTTATCTTTTAATAATTCACTCAACGCAAATAATCAAAATGCAATGAATGTGAAACAGATTAAAATAAAACCAATTAAACAAATTTTAAAAAATCGTAATGATGCTATTATTTTCTTCCAAAAAGAAATAGAAGATAATATAAAAGTAAGATTGTTTTTCATTGGATTGGATGATGGTAAGTATTTTGAAATTAAGGGATTTAACGAAGAAAAAAGTGCATTATTATGCTACGATTTTATGAAATTCGGCAAGATAGAGTTCAATGGTAAAGCTTCTAATATTTTAATTGAACTTTATAAAGTCGGATATAACTCTGCAACAAAAAAATATGATTTAAAAACTGTCGTTTTTAAAAAAGATATATTGATTTTAGATGGGAAAGCTATTTTAACTGGGAAAGATATGAGAATAGAAAGTCCTGAGGACTATCTTTTAATTATCAAGGAAAACAACAAAGAAATTTTCAAAGCTGAAATAAGATCAGAAACTTGCGGTTGAAACAAAATAATTAAAACTTACAATATTTATTGATTTTTAATTAGGTTTTAATTTGATTTAAAAAATGTTTTCACCATCAATATTTTTAAACTCTACCTTATTTATCTTCATTAGATAGACAAAATTATTTATGTATTATTAAATATCACTTCCAATCCAATTTTATAAATTTGATTAAGTGTTTTATACTAAACTATGACCTACAAATTTTGCTTATTTAATTTAATCTTGTTCTTAGCATTTAGTGATATACTTTATGCACAATCAAAAAAAGAGCGGATAATAAATCTTAAAAATGAAAATGACAGTATTATAAATCTAATTTATAAAAGCAAAAAAGAAAATGAGGTTTTAACAAAAGTAATCGACAGCATTAGTATTAATCAGGATCTATATCTTACTGATATGATTATTGAACAAAATTATCTAAAAAAAACAATCAAATATTTAAAAGAAAAAATAGATTCTTTAAATAAAGACCCGTTTGATTTAGGCCCCTTTAATAATAAATGTTATTTAGCGAAGCTGTACGAATCAGAAGATTATAAACATCGGTTAGTCATTATTATTGATAGTAATATTTATGGTATCGAAAAAGAAGTTAATTTATATTTCGATGACCAATCTGAAAATATTGAAATAAATAACGATACATCCGATAATTTAAAAAGAACGCCTTTGCAAAACATCACATTCATAAATGAAAATAAATTGATTTTTAAAAATAATTGTATGGACATCCCCATGCGAGCATATGGAAGTGGTTTATCATGGGAAAGAAAAACACTAAATAATAGAAGCTATATAAGTAAAGTAAACAAATCTTTTTATAGTAACGAATACACAAATGTTGATGAAAGTTCAATGTTCGAATTTGAGAGGATAGTATACTATGGAAAAGATATATTAACAATTCATTTTTCAAATATTGATAATGGTTATTACTTAAACTTAGATTTAGCTAATAATAAAGAAGTCGAATTACCGGATATAATTTCAAAAGATAAGTACACCAAATTAAAAGGACTAATAAAAAAAGAAATTATTCAGCAAGATAAAATATTTTCTGACTTTATTATAACCTCAACTAATTTAGAATTTGAATTTGCCCGCAAGGGAATAAACTTTATATTAGATGCATATGATTATAAAGATAGCTATGGGTTTCTTGTTGTTTTTTTATCTTATAAACAACTAAAGCCTTTTATGTATGATAACAGTTTTACTAAACACCTATTAAAAAATGAAAATTAAAATACTAAGTGTCAATATAAGCGTAGATTTTTTAGTCTTATTATTAATTCTGAATACTTTATTTATCAATGAATCAATTGCTCAAACAGAAAATTCAATTGTAAAAAGAAAGGTTCATTATAGTTTTTCTTTACCAGTTTATAGAAAAGATCATATGCTTGGAAACACATATGCGGTTTTGTATAAAAATTCAGAAGTAGTAGATACGGTTTTAATTGATTACATGCCTGTCATCATCAATGATACTACTATTTTATACATACAGGTGAATTTAATCTGTACGGAAAATAATGATGATGGTCTGTATGGAAATACTGAACTTGGAGAACTAATATATTACGATAATAAAAATTTTAATGTAATAAATCCCCCATTATTTAGTACTTATTTTTCAGGTTTTAATTTTTCAGATAATAACATTTACTATTTTGGAATGGATGATGTATTATATGCCTGCCGATACAACATTAAAAATAAAAGCTTTAAAAAATTAGAACTCACAGATTCATGGCCCGCTGGTGATTGTCGCATTTTTGAAGCACCTGAGTTTATCGATGATAAAATTGTTTTTTCGGTGACTTACGATAAAATCGTTTGGGAAGTTGATAAAGATTTTAATACATCTACTAAATTTGATTATAATATCGATCTTTTCGGTAAATAATTTTAATTAATGTGAGGCATTCAAAATCATATAACATTACTATTCAATTTTATTACATTATGCGTTATATAATTCTGTTTTTACTGTTTGTAAAATTAAATGTGGCATTTGGTCAATCAAAGAAAGAGCAAATTGCGATTCTTATAATTGAAAGAGATAGTCTTATTAACTTGCTTTCGAACATACAAAAAGAAACTATAGTATTAAATAAAAATCTAGGTGAATTAAAGAGTACATTTCAGAAAGAAAAGGGGGAAAAAGAGAAAGCAACGAAGGCATTAAAAAAGGAAATATATAATTTAAAATTTACACTAGATACCCTTAATATTGAAAATGAAATAAATTTAGGCCCATTAAATTCTATTCCATTTTTTTATAAAAGTTACCACAGTAATGATGAATATTTTAGGTTAATTATAATTAAGGACAGCGTATACGATTACAATAATAAAAGATTTGTTAACAATATTCAATTATTTTTAAATGATAAAGAATTGAATTTTAATAAAGATTCAATGGGTAATTTAATTCCTATAGGGTGGCAAGGACTTAAATATAAAAACGACAAATCAATTATGCTAAGATTTAATTGCAATGACATTATTTTAGAACCTAATAATCAGTCATTGACTTGGCAAGCAAATTTAATTTACAATGAAGGCAAAGTGAAAACTTGTGATACATGCGCATTTGAAGTCAATGATGAGGGCGAGTTTTACAAGTACAGTAATAATATCAGTTTAATAACCCAAATAAATGAACTTCCATTTTTGGCTTCTTTACTTAAATCAATAAATTTAAATTATCTTGAAAGGGAAACAGCATATGATCTTACAGAAATTAAATCGCGAATTTATTATTATGGTCATGGATTCATAACTATTGAATATTTCTATGACAATGAGACTTTTGATGGTGGTATTTTAGCACCTCCTGAAATATTGCATTACTCTTTTGATATTGAGGGTCAAAAATTGCTACTGATGAGAGATTTATTTGCTCCACATAATATTGATAGACTAAAAAAAATCTTAAAAGCAGAATTAATTAGAAAATATAAACAATTGAGTGATTATGAAATTGAAGATGAACTTGAATTTGCTATTAAAGAAAATGGTCTGGTTTTCATTTTTAATACACGATGGGAATTATCATGGTCAGAAAGTGATACACAAATATATCTGCCATATTCTACTTTAGAAAAATTTATGTTAGATAATGATGTTACTAAAAAACTCTTAAATAAGTATTAGTGGTTTCTAAACCGAATTTATAGACAACCTAATCCTATTATTAGGTAACTAATTTTAATTATTAAAGTTTATTTTCTCAATTGCAAATTACCCTCTTCTAAAATCCTACACCCCTACCTTACTCTTCTCCATCAACACTCTCACCGATTGTCTAATGGCGTTGGTATCGAAGTGACACTCGTCGTACAATTCTTTTTGTTCGCCGTGCTCTATAAAGCGATCTGGGATGCCTAGGCGGACTAACTGTGATGAATAGCCGTGGTCGAGCATAAACTCTGCTACCGCGCTTCCAAAGCCGCCCTGTAAGCAGCCATCTTCTACGGTAATCACTTTTTTGTACTCGTTAAAAATCTCGTGTAACATCGCTTCATCTAAGGGCTTCACAAAACGCATATCGTAATGCGCCGGATATAATCCCTCTTGCGCTAATTGATCGCATGCTTCTACAGCAAAATTTCCTGGATGTCCAATGGTAAGTATCGCTACTCCTTCTCCTCCACGTAACATTCTACCCTTGCCCACCGGAATTGCTTCAAATGGTTTGCGCCAGTCTACCATCACACCATTACCTCTCGGGTAACGAATGCTAAACGGACCCATATTCGGATGCTGCGCCGTGTACATCAGGTTTCTTAATTCCTGCTCGTTCATCGGTGCCGATACAATCATATTCGGAATGCAACGGAAAAAAGCATAGTCAAACGAACCGTGATGTGTTGGTCCATCTGCTCCTGCTAATCCACCGCGATCTAAACAAAAAACAACATTTAACTTCTGCAATGCTACATCATGCACCACCTGATCGTAGGCACGTTGCATAAACGATGAGTAAATGTTGCAATACGGAATCATACCTTGCGTAGCCATGCCCGCAGAGAACGTTACTGCATGCTGCTCTGCAATACCTACGTCAAACGCACGGTCTGGAATAGCTTTCATCATAATGTTCAACGAACATCCCGAAGGCATTGCTGGTGTAACACCAATAATTTTATTATTCATCTCTGCCAACTCCACAATGGTATGTCCGAAAACATCCTGATAGCGTGGTGGCTTCGGTGTAGTATCTACTGGTTTAAAAATCTCTCCTGTAATCTTATCAAACAATCCTGGTGCATGCCATTTGGTTTGATCTTTCTCTGCTAATTCATAGCCCTTACCCTTCACCGTTACACAATGTAAAATTTTCGGACCAGGGATTTTCTTTAAGTCGTTTAACACTTTTGCTAAGTGGTTCACGTCGTGTCCGTCAATAGGACCAAAATAACGGAACTTCAACGATTCAAAAAGGTTGCTCTGCTGTAAGAGCGCACTCTTCATGGCGTTTTCTACCTTTTGCGCTACTGCCTGTGCGTTAGGACCAAATTTACTGATGGCTCCTAACATCTTCCATACTTCGTCTTTTACTTTGTTGTAAGTTTCAGAAGTAGTGATGTCGGTTAAATATTCTTTTAAAGCACCTACATTAGGATCGATGCTCATGCAATTATCATTCAGTACTACCAAAACATTCGAATCTTCAATACCAGCGTGGTTCAAGGCTTCAAACGCCATTCCTGCTGTCATTGCACCATCACCTATAACGGCTACGTGTTGACGTTTTTTATCACCTTTCAATCGCGAAGCTACCGCCATACCTAAGGCAGCAGAAATAGAAGTAGATGAATGGCCTACTCCAAATGTATCGTATTCACTCTCGGAACGCTTTGGGAAACCACTGATACCTTGATAAATTCGGTTGGTATGAAAAACATTTCTACGTCCTGTTAAAATTTTATGTCCGTAAGCCTGATGTCCTACATCCCAGATTAACTGATCATCGGGCGTGTTCATCACATAATGTAATGCAACGGTTAACTCTACAACGCCTAAGCTTGCACCAAAGTGACCACCATTCACAGAAACGATATCGATGATGTATTCTCTAAGTTCCTTGCATACCTGCTCTAACTGCGACTTTTTTAACTTGCGTAAATCGTGCGGGGTTTGAATAGTAGATAAAAGGGGTCCGGCTTGAATTTCTTTAGGCATAAATGAGGGTTTGATTCGTTCAAAACGCTTAATCAACGAACAGCACTGGCGTTTTGTATCCGTCGATGTAAAATTAACAATTTTTTAGTGATATTGTTTTTTAATCCCTTCTAAAAGGCTGTAAAGGTTGAATTTGTACGTGAAAAGCAGTTTCTTTGCATCGCAATTTAAGCAATTGCTATTTTAAAATTATGGAACATACACAGGTAAAGGAATTATTGAATGCAGCCTCGATTGGTCAATCGGCAATCGCGAAAGGATGGGTGCGCACGAAGCGTGGAAATAAAAATGTTGCTTTCGTAGCGTTAAACGACGGAAGTACAATTCATAATTTACAATTGGTAATTGATCCTAATCAAATAGGAGAAGAGCTTTTAAAACGCATTACCACAGGTGCTTGTATTCGTGCCGTTGGAAATATTGTGGCTTCTCAGGGTTCTGGTCAGGCAACGGAGATGCAGGTAACGGAATTATCGATTTACGGAGAGGCAGATGCAGAGACGTATCCTTTACAAAAGAAAGGACATACCTTAGAATTCCTTCGTGAAATCGCACATTTACGTCCGCGCACTAACACGTTTGGAGCAGTATTGCGTATTCGTCATAATATGGCTTACGCGATTAACAAATATTTTAATGATCGTGGATTTTTCTATTTGCATACACCGATTATCACAGGTTCGGATGCGGAAGGTGCAGGAGAGATGTTTCGTGTGTCGGTATTAAATCCAGAGAATCCTCCACGTAACGAAGAAGGAAAAATTGATTATACACAGGATTTCTTCGGAAAAGAAACCAACTTAACAGTATCGGGTCAGTTAGAGGGAGAATTAGGAGCGATGGCACTTGGTAAGATTTATACGTTTGGTCCTACTTTCCGTGCGGAAAATTCAAACACACCGCGTCACTTAGCAGAGTTCTGGATGATTGAACCAGAGATGGCTTTTTATGATATTCATGATAACATGGATTTAGCGGAGGATATGTTGAAGTATTTAATTCAATATGCACTCGACAATTGCAAAGACGATGTGGAGTTTTTAAATAACATGTACGACAAAGAATTATTAGCTCGCTTACAATCGGTAGTAGAAAAGCCATTTAAGCGCATGAGTTATACTGAGGCGATTGATGTGTTAATGCCGCATAACGACAAGTTTGAATTCAAAACAGAATGGGGTACTGATTTACAAAAAGAGCATGAGAACTTTTTAGTGGCACACTTTGGTGGTCCGGTCATTTTAACAGATTATCCAAAGCATATCAAAGCGTTTTACATGAAGCAAAACGACGATGGCAAAACAGTTCGTGCGATGGATGTTTTATTCCCATGGATTGGAGAAATCATTGGTGGCTCTCAGCGTGAAGAAGACTATACGAAGTTAAAAACGCGTATGGACGAAATGAATATTCCTGAGCACGAATTATGGTGGTATTTAGATACACGTAAGTTCGGTGCTTGTCCGCATGCTGGTTTCGGATTAGGCTTTGAGCGATTAGTTTTATTCGTAACAGGCATGAGCAATATCCGTGATGTGATTCCTTTCCCAAGGACACCGAAGAATGCGGAATTCTAATGAGATAATTTGCTGATTTGAAAATTTGATAATGAAGCATTTCGATATAAAAAGGTGTGGGTTTAAACCCACACCTTTTTTTTGTGCGGAACAAACAAATAAAATTTATGATTAACGAATTAGGTGTGGGCCTATATTGTGCTTGAACTACTATAGGCAAACCCACACCTAATTATACACCACCCTATTTGTTATTTCGGAAGCGACAAATAAAATCATGATTAACAAACAGGTGCGGGTTTAAACCCACACCTGTTTAAATTTAAATCAAATTACATTTATTTTTTGTCCTGCACAATTACAAAAAACCTTTTATTCCCTCCCCTATTAACCTATATTTGTACTTTCGGTTATGCAAAAATTAGGACTCCATCAGAAGCTTCTTCAGAAGTTATCGCCACAGCAAATTCAGTTGATGAAATTGTTGCAGGTGCCTGCTGCATCGATGGAGCAACGCATCAAAGAAGAGTTAGAAATTAATCCAGCGTTAGAAGAAGGTGATGAAGAAGAACTTGAACTTGATGATACCGACGAGGAAACATCCGAAGATGAGCAAGAAGAAAAAGATGATTTTGAGGATGAGAAAGAAGAGGATTTAATTGATAAGGATGACGACTTCGATATTGAAGATTATATAGATGATGATGACGTTCCTTATTATAAAACGAATGCAAATAATTCTTCTCCCGATGATGAAAAAAGAGAAACGCCAATAACGGTAAGTGTTTCTTTTCAGGATATTTTACTTTCTTCACTCGGACTTTTACCACTCGATAATCATCATTACATTATTGCACAACATTTAATTGGTAGCTTAGATGATGATGGTTATTTACGTCGTGATTTGAATTCCATCGTAGATGATTTATCGTTCTCGCAAAATATTCAAACTACACGCGAAGAGTTAGAGGAAACATTAAAAGTAATTCAAACATTAGATCCTGCTGGGATTGCAGCGCGTGATTTACGTGAGTGTTTATTGCTTCAGTTAGATAGGAAGAAACTAGAACATCATCCACATGAAATTGCCTATCTTATCGTTCATGATTATTTCGATGAATTCAGTAAAAAACATTACGAGAAAATTCAGAAGAATTTAGAATTAACAGACGAACAACTAAAAGAAGCGATTCATGATATCGTTAGTTTAAATCCCCGACCAGGAGGAGGTTCTGCTGAAGAAACACGTAGCTCGCAGCAGATTATTCCTGATTTTATTTTGATGGTGAACAATGGCGAGTTAGAGCTTTCTCTAAATTCTCGTAACGAACCTGATCTTCGAGTGAGTCGTTCGTTTCAAGAGATGTTGCAGGCCTACGCTCGCGATAAAAAAAGTGTGAACAAAGAAGCCATCACTTTTATTAAATCGAAGATTGATTCAGCGCGTTGGTTTATTGATGCTATTCGCCAGCGACAAATAACTTTATATACTACCATGCAAGCCATCATGGAGCATCAAAAAGATTATTTTTTAAATGGCGATGAGCGTCAGTTGAAGCCAATGATCTTGAAAGATATTGCTGAGATGGTGCAGATGGATATTTCGACAGTATCGAGGGTTGCGAATAGTAAATATGTGGAAACGCCTTACGGGACGTTCTTACTTAAATATTTTTTCTCCGAAGGATTACAAACGGATTCAGGCGAAGAAGCATCGAGCCGTGAGATCAAGAAAATATTGGAAGATGCTATTGGTGGAGAGGATAAACGTAAGCCATTACCAGACGAGAAACTGGCCGAATTACTCAATAGCAAAGGCTATAATATTGCCCGCCGTACCGTGGCTAAATACCGCGAACAGTTGAATATTCCGGTAGCTCGCCTTCGTAAAGAAGTTTAAAATTAATTTTTGTGTTATTCCCTTTTTCTGATTCTAAAAAATAGGGTAAAAAACTTACCTTTGCACTCTACTTTGTGAAGGAAAAGAAATATGTCGCAACATTTATCAGAACAAGAGATTTTTCGTCGTAAGAGTCTTGAAGAATTATTAAGCATGGGTATTAATCCTTACCCTGCTGACTTATATCCCGTGAATTGTTATTCAGAACAAATTCATGCAGGATTTGATGCTAACCCAGATGCCTTTAAAGAGGTGGTTGTTGCAGGTCGTATTATGTCGCGCCGCATCATGGGAAATGCATCGTTTGCTGAATTGCAAGATGCACAAGGAAGAATTCAGCTTTACTTTAAGCGTGATGAAATTTGTCCTGGTGAAGACAAAACTTTATACAATACAGTTTTCAAAAAATTAATTGATACAGGTGATATCATCGGTGCAAAAGGATATGCTTTCCGCACGCAGATGGGAGAACTTTCTATTCACGTTTCTGAATTTACAATTCTTTCAAAGTCGTTGCATCCATTGCCAACAGTGAAAGAAAAAGACGGAGAGGTATTCGATGCATTCAGTGATCCTGAGCAACGTTATCGTCAACGTTACATCGATTTAATTGTAAACCCTCACGTGCGCGAAACATTTGTGAAGCGTTCGAAGTTGGTGAATAGCATGCGCTCATTTTTAAATGAGAAAGGATATTTAGAAGTAGAAACTCCTATTCTTCAACCTTTGTATGGTGGTGCT
>CAINEC010000089.1 GCA_903847585.1 uncultured Bacteroidota bacterium | reverse complement strand
AGTTGCTGCTGCTGGAAACGCAGGAAACATTGCCCATCATTTACTTCATCAGCCAACAGGAAACGATACGTTATTTACCTGGTTTGTGAATAACAGTTCGAACTCAATTTATATCGAACTATGGGCAGACACAGCTGATTTAAGAAACATGAAATTCTCGTTGGGAGCAGATGCATTAAATCCAATTTATACCAATGTGGCGCAAGATCAATGGATGGGAATTGCAGGCAATGTAGGTGTTTTAAGGAATGATTCTATTATGAGTTTTACAGGAAACAGATTAGCACGTTATCAGACCTACGGTCAACTGCTAGGCAATCGTTATAGTTTTATTTTTTATATCCTTCCTGATTCTACATTCGATTATTTCCGTTTGATGAGTACTGGAACAGGAAAGTTTGATGTATGGTCGTTTGATATGATTGATTACGGATTGCCTGCTCCTGGAACTTATCCAAACATTAGCAACTATGTTTTACCTGACTATAACAAAACCATTTGCAGTAGTTTTCAAGCAAGCGACAAAGTCATAACGGTAGGGCAATACGTTAATCGTAATAACTACATCGATTATAATGGAAACCTGCAAACATTTCCAACAACAGAAGGAGCATTAGCAGTGAGTTCAAGTAAAGGTCCAACACGTGATGGAAGAACAAAGCCAGATATTACTTCTACAGGAGAATATACTATGTCGGCATTACCTGCCTCAGCACAAGCATGGTTTATTGCAAACCAACCTTACAAATTAACAACTGATGGAAAGCATATTCGCGATGGAGGAACATCTTCTGCAGCGCCTGTTGTTGCAGGAGTCGCAGCCTTGTATTTTGAAGCATTTCCAACAGCAAACTGGCAAGATGTAAAGAATAAAATCATGTATTGCTCAAAAGCAGATTTATTTACTGGAAGTAATTTACCGAATAATAATTGGGGACATGGTAAACTAGACGCCATGATGGTCATGACAGGATGCAGTGCTGCGGGAATTACAAGTATAAATAACAGCAATTTCAAATTGTATCCAAATCCTGCAAGTTCTTCTATTCAGATCAATTTTAACGCTGCTTCCAGAAGAAAAATTGAAATTTATACTATACTTGGTGGTCAAATAACGGCATTCATAACTGATAAATCAGAAAACGAACTATCCATTTCAAAGTTGGAAAATGGTGTTTACTTTTTACGAATTACAGAGGGAGAAAATACCCAAACCGAGAAATTGATTATTCAAAAATAAATTAAAGCTTAACCACTTTAACTACATAATTTGATGTCGACTTCAGGTAATAAACTCCTGAACAAAGATTACTTAAATCAATTTTCGTTAATCCACTTCCGATAGTAAACGATTGCATCAGATTTCCTTGCAAAGTATACAAGTCCATTTGCTGACCTGCTATTGATTCAATATTCAAAAAATCAGAAACTGGATTGGGATAGACTTTAATTGTTAAATTTTCTGGTTGACTTTCTGCTATAGAATTATTGTTATTTTGAGTGTAAAGAACAACTCCCCCACTCTGATTTCCAATCACCAAATCGAATTTTCCGTCTCCATCCACATCATTCATAGCGGGATAAGATTTTGTTTGTTCTTTTATATTCTGAAATGTAGAATCCAATAATTGAAAAGCACCCAACAAATTTCCATCGACATTATTATAATGATACAAAGCACCTTTATAACTACCAACCAGCAATTCATAATTTCCGTTTACATCATATAATAATGGAACACTGTATCCAATTCCATACGTACCTAATCCAACATTGATTTTACCAAACGAATCTGTTTCAAAGCTAAAAACAGGAGCAGAAATACTACCTGAATTACGATAGTAATTAATATTCCCATTTCTCTCTCCTATTAACATATCTAGTAATCCATCTCGATTAACATCTACTAACTGCGGAGCGGCATCAGACCCTACATCAATATTCTGATAATAGCCTTGCGAGAAAATAAAATTTGGATTAGTAGCAGTTCCAATATTTTGAAAATAACTCAAACGACCAGTTGCATCACCAACAAGCATATCTTCATCTCCATCATTGTTTAAATCACCAAAAGCGAGACGAGTTCCAATGATATTCAATGATCGAAAATTAATTATACTATCATTAATATTCTGAAATTGATGATTAGCACCTTGAGAAATATTTTTATAGTATGCCACCTTACTAACGAAGCTTCCACCCTCGTAATAACCATCATTACTTATTAATAAATCTTTCAGTCCATCTCCATCCCAATCAAAAAACACAGGATGCGAAGAAGTGCCTACATCAATCATTTCATCAATCAACACGCGGTTTTTTACGTAATTAAAATTTGGTGATGTTGCTGTGCCAATATTTTCGTAATAAATAGTATTATTAAAATCTTCACCGCTTGAATTAAAATTCGCTACGAGTAAATCTCTATCGCCATCTTTATCATAATCGATTAAATAAGGAGCTGCAATATCTCGCATGGATGCTGAAGTTGTATTTGACGGATACGCGGTATCTTGCGAGCATGCATAGGCAGAATCAGCGTTACCGCAATTTTCTACTTTTAATAAATTTCGGCCTACTTTATCACCACATAAAAAATCCTGATCGCCATCACCATCTAAATCTTCTACCCATATTGCAGAACCTGAATCAAAATTATTCTGATCCATTCTAAACGGATGCGCAGGCAATAACGAACAAGATGTATTGACAGGTAAAACAGCCTTGTTTGAAACAGCTTCTTTATAAAAGTAACCCCAGCAACCTGGCACATTGTGAAATTTAAACTGATTATTATTTCCTAATGAATCTATGGACAAATTCTTATCTAAATCAATCCAGCTTCCATTAATTGAAAAAGCCAGAATATCCATATCACCATCATTATCGATATCTGTCAATGCAGGAATATCTACTCTTGTAACAAACAAATTCGGATTAGTCCCGCTATAATTGCAATTTATCTGCATAGTAAAATTAATAAACGATAGACCTGTAGAAATCGTACTTTCATTTCTATCTACACGAATACCTCCTTGAATGTAGCTAAACAGATCTTTGTCGCCATCATTATCATAATCATAGGTCCTTACCCACCCTTCTAAGTTTTGAGGAAACAAAGAATTATATTCTGGCGCATATTCGTATCCGTTAGTACCATAAACAAAACAATTTAATCGCGCTGAAAACCCATCAAAAGCAATTAAATCCTGAGTACCATCATTGTTTAAATCAATCTCAGCAAAAACAGGATTGTTAAATCCGCATGACCAACCATTTTTCAAAACCGAACCATTTGTGGTAAGTACTTTCAATATTGTATCGCGACTAAGCGATGCTTGTCCCGCGACAATGCTACTTGACATAACAAACAGAAAGAAGATGATAATAATTCGATTCATTATTTTAAGACAATCAGCTACTCGTATAATCAAAAGTGTATTTTTGCAGCATGCTAAAAGTAATTAAAAATTACCTATCGTTTATCAAGTTTAGCCATACGGTGTTTGCGCTACCGTTTGCTGCTATTGGATTTACTTCAGGAATTGTGATTGGGAAAGGTATTTTCACTTACGATTTAGCTATTAAAGTTTTATTATGTATGGTCTTCGCGCGTTCTGCAGCAATGGGATTTAACCGCTGGGCAGATCGGAATATCGATGCAAAAAATCCGAGAACAAAAGAGCGAGAAATTCCTGCAGGAAAAATTTCGTCGAATGCAGCACTCGCATTTATTATCATTAACTGCCTCGGATTTATCATCACCACTAAATTCATCAATAACCTTTGCTTTTATCTTTCCTTTGTAGCATTAGCGGTAGTATTAGGCTATTCGTATATGAAACGAATTTCCCCACTTTGCCATTTGGTATTAGGATTAGGATTAGCATTAGCTCCGTTGGGTGCATGGCTTGCTGTAACGGGAGTGTTTAATTTATTGCCCGTTTTATTTTCCATTTCTGTCTTAACTTGGGTTGGTGGCTTCGATATCATTTATGCGTTGCAGGATATTGACTTTGACAAGGCCAATAATTTAAAGTCGATTCCCTCTTATTTCGGACTTAAAAACGCTTTATTGATTGCTCGAATTTTACATTTAGTGACTGCAATGACACTTTTTGCCGCTGGAATTTATGGCGGATTCTCTATTCTATATTTCGTTGGATGGCTGATTTTCAGCGGACTATTAATCTATCAGCACCGATTAGTAAAAGCTGATGATTTAAGTCGTGTGAACTTTGCTTTTTTTAATACCAACGGACTTGCGAGCATCACATTAGCCATCTTCGTAATCGCGTCACTTCTGCTATAGAAATCGTTGTCGGAAAAAGGATTTTTTGCTATTTTTGTTTGATATTGAATTCGTATGTCAAATAGCACTCAAAATACTACATCTCAAGAACTTACGTTTGAAGAATTTAAGGCAGCCCTGCTGAATGATTTTCGTATTGCTAATGAAAGTCGCCAGGCAAGTTTATTAGGAAGGAAAGAAGTTCTTACAGGTAAAGCCAAATTTGGAATTTTCGGAGACGGAAAAGAGATTGCCCAGCTAGCAATGGCAAAGTCGTTTAAGAATGGCGACTTCCGTTCGGGATACTATCGTGATCAGACGTTTATGTTCGCGACAGGTATGCTAAGTATTCAAGAATTTTTCGCGCAATTATATGCAGATCCATCAATTGAAGCAGAACCTTGTTCAGCGGGTCGCATGATGAATGGCCACTATGGAACTCGTTCATTAAATCCCGATGGAACATGGAAGGATTTAACAGCAATGAAAAATTCTTCTGCTGACATCTCTCCTACTGGCGGACAAATGCCACGACTTTTAGGATTAGCTTATGCATCAAAATTATATCGCGCGTTTCCAGAATTAGCAAATGAATCAGCTTTATTTACGCGTAATGGAGATGAAGTTGCTTACGGCACTATCGGTGACGCATCTACGTCGGAAGGGTTATTCTGGGAATCGATTAATGCT
>CAINEC010000088.1 GCA_903847585.1 uncultured Bacteroidota bacterium | reverse complement strand
TCAGCCTGACGCATGTTTGCATCGTCATAGGCTTTGTCAAGTGTAACATTCGTTTCTTTTAATTTTGATTTTATTTCGTTGGATGTTGATTTGAAAAGTTCATTGTTGAAATAAATCACATTGTTTTTAGAACGATAGTTCGTGTTTAATGGAGTTTCAGTAATACTTTGACTAAACTGTTTTAGATCTTCTCTAACACCTTTTAAAATCAATTCCATGTTTCCACCTCGCCAGCGATAAATCGATTGTTTCGCATCTCCAACAATGAGAGAGTCTTTACCTAATGAGAGTGAATTCATCACCATTGGCTTCAGAATCTTCCACTGAGCATCACTCGTATCTTGAAACTCATCAATGAATAAATAGTTGTAGGTGTTTCCAGATTTCTCATAGATAAAAGATGCATCATCATCTCTTGAAAAATCTTGTAATAATTTCGTAGTGTCACTTAATAAGAATGTTTGATATTCATCACGATAAAGTTTAAGTGATTCATTCAACTTTTCAATTACACCTGCTTGATACGAAAGTTTTAAAATCTCAATCGTAGTAAGCAACTCTATAATATTGCTTTCATAATAAACACCTAATTCGCAAATCAACGGATGTAAATCAGAGTTTATAAAATCGACAATCGGTTGCTTGGCTTTTGTTGGCGTTAATTCATCAGGATTATCAGTAACTTTCTTAATCGTTTTTGCATAATCAATATCAAGGAAGTTTTTTTCTTCATTCGCTATTTTGAAAAGCAATGCAATAAGCCCCTTTGATTTACCTTTAAAATCATCTGATGTATATCCGTTATTAATAACAAGATCTCTTATTGAAATAATTCTTTGTTGAATACCACCTAGAATATTTTTTCTGTTGTTCTTTAAATCTCGAACATAGGTCTGATAATCATTGACCGAAATAGCATTTGAAAAGGCATTTACAATCGGGCGATTGATAATCTCTTTCACCATTCCTTTAAGGTCGGATTTAATATTCCATCCTTTGTTATTGTCGATATTATCAATCAATAATTCTTCGAGCCATTGAGTTAATTGCTTATTCTTCCCAGATAATTCTAAAACTCTATCAGTAATCGTATCAGCAATATTATCAATATCAAGTTCAATGGTATAGTGAATCGGCAATTTCAATTCACGCGAAAGTGTTTTCGATAATACCTGAAAGTAACTGTCAATTGTCGAAACACCAAAGGAGGAATAGTCGTGCAATATTTTTTGCATCACTATCTCCGCTCGTTGCTGAACAAGATCGTCAGCTATTTTTAAAGTATCAATTAAATACTGTCGATGGTCTGATTTTTTACTATTGGATAAAAGCAAAAGCTCGCTGATGATACGGGATTTCATTTCTTCAGCTGCCTTATTCGTAAAGGTTATTGCCAGTATTCGTTTATAGTCGTTGGTGTTCTTAATGACTTTCTCGAGATACTGTCGCACTAACTGAAAAGTCTTACCGGAGCCTGCTGAGGCAATGTAAATCGTTAATCCCATTTTTTATTTCGCAAGTTTGCTTTTTGTGATTTTATATCCTAATCCAACGCCAAAAACCTGTTTAGATTGTAATCTTGGACCAACACCAACTAATTTCTTTGCACTTCCTGATCCTTCATATACTGATATAGGTGTATTGTCATCATAAATA
>CAINEC010000087.1 GCA_903847585.1 uncultured Bacteroidota bacterium | reverse complement strand
TGTTGGAAGTCTTTTTCTGACGGCCTGCGGCTCTACAAAAAATAGTAGTGGCGGTAATGCGAAGCCGTTATCAGCACAAGAAGAGAAAGTTCAGATTACAGCAACCTATGCTTTCTTCAATGCAATGAAGGAAAAAATGACCGGCAATCCTGAAAAGGCGGCTGAGTTATTTTCACAAACGTTGCGTGATGATGCCAAGAATGATGCAGCTATGTATCATCTGGCTGAAATATTTAACGAAAATAAAAAGTACGGCGATGCTTTATTTTTTGCCAAGCAAGCTGCTACATTAAGGCCTGATAATCCATGGTATCAACTTTTATTAGCTGATTGTTATCGTAACAATGGTAAAATTGAAGAGTCGGCAGCGGTTTATCATAAGCTATCGAAATTATATCCGAATAATGCAGAGTATTTATTTGAAGAATCGGATTTAATGTTAATGCAGAATAAATTGTCGGATGCAATTCGATTGTACGACCAGATTGAAAACATCATGGGTATCACTCCTGAATTAATTCAACAGAAGGAGAAGCTTTATTTAAAACTTGGTGATGTAAAAGGTGCCGCCGGTGAAATTGAAAAACTAATAAAGTCAGATCCGAATAATATTGAATACTATTCCATTTTAGTTGATTTATACTCTGCTAACGGAATGAAAACTGAAATGCAACAGACGATTGCAAGAATGCAAAAGATAGATCCAGAGAATCCGAATGTAGCACTTAGCTTAGCAGAACAATTTAGAAGCGAAGGCAAAACACAGGAATCGTTTGAACAATTAAAAAAAGCATTTCAATCACCGAAGCTTTCATCAGGAATTAAAATCAGCATTCTTACAAGTTATCTTCCGTTGGTAAAAGACAATCCTGACATGATGTCTCAAGCATTTGAGTTAAGTCGATTGCTAAGTGAGACAGCACCAGAAGAATCGAATGCACAAGCGGTGTACGGCGATTTCTTAGGAATGAATAATAAACAAACCGAAGCAAGAGAACAATATCGAAAAGCAGTTAAGCTTGATAAAAATAATTTGCAGGCATGGCAACAATTATTGTTCTTAGAAATCGATTTGAAAGACTACCCTGCTTTAGAATCAGAATCTGAAGAGGCTAAATCATTATTCTCCGACCAAAGCTTTTTGTATTTACTAAACGGAATTGCTAAATCACAGAATAAAAATTACGAAGAGGCTGCTAAGACTTTTATTACAGGTAGTAAAATGGTTGTGGATAATAACGATCAACTAATTGAATTTTATACCAACCTTGGCGACGTTTATAACACTTTGAAAAAGTTTGAAGATTCAGATAAATATTTCGGTAAGGCCTATCAGTTAGACTCAGCTAATATTATGGTTTTAAATAACTGGTCGTACTTTTTATCACTTCGAAAAGAGAATCTTGCTAAAGCCGCTTATATGTCTGAAAAAGCAAATGTATTAAGTCCGGGTAATCCTTCTTATGAAGACACTTATGCATGGATCTTATTTGTAAAAGGAGAATACAGTGAAGCAAAAAAATGGATTGAAAAAGCAATTCAAAATGGAGGTGCTACCAATGGTACTATCATCGAACATGCTGGTGATATTGAATATAAACTAGGCAATGTGAATGAAGCTGTGGAGATGTGGAAGAAAGCAAAGCAGACTGGTGATCACTCAGAACAGATTGACCGAAAGATAAATGAGAGAACCTATTATGAGTAATCATTCTATTCGCCTTGTAGCGTTCATTTTTGTTTTGATGGTATTGAACGCTTGTAAAACTCCACAGAAGGTGGTAACTCCTGTTACTACTGATGTGAAGCCCATGGTGAATAAATCCGTACAAGAATTACAAAACAAACTTGATTCAGCAGCATTTAATTTAAATTATCTGACGGCAAAGGCAAATGTTGTTTTAATAACAGATAGTAATGAAATGAGTTTTAATATCAGCTATAGAAGTAAAAAAGATAGTGTCATCTGGATTTCTGTTTCGCCCTTATTAGGAATTGAAGTTGCGCGGTTAATGATTACTGAAGACTCCGTTAAAATACTTGACAAAATAAATAACAAGTACGAAGTAACATCCTTTGAATCGATTAATAAGATGTTACAGATGAAAGTTAATTTTGAGATTGTGCAGGCTTTGCTTTATGGAAACTTTTTTGCGTACAAGAAAAATGAAAATCGTTTTAACTCTGTTTACTTAGAAGATAGTTTAGGTTCGCAGTTTTATATTTTAAGTTCATTGAACAAGAAAAAATTAAAGCGATCGTTAGAAGAAAAAGATTTGAATAAACCGGTTATTCAAGATGTTTATGTGAATGATACCACTTATCGAATTAATCGAGTACAGGTAGAAGATCAGCGTATCAATAAAGTTTTAAATACATCGTATAGCGATTTTCGTTTGACCGATGGAGGGTTGTTTCCGTTTAAATTAAAGACAAATATTACTGCCGAAAAAAATATTGAAATCAGAATAGAATACGGGAAAGTTTCAAAAGCAGAATCGTTAGAATTTCCGTTTAATATTCCGAACAATTATGAAAGGATTCGTTAAAATACTTTTAGTTTTTGTTATCGGGATTTTATCCTGTAATACTGTATTGGCACAATCGAAAAAAGAATTAGAAGCGAAGAAAGCAAAGATTCAAAAAGAGATTGAGCAAACGAATAATCAATTAAAGCAGGTTTCTAAAAATAAAAATGCGACGAAAGAGCAAATCGCTGCCTTAAAAAAGAAAATAGAACTTCGTCAATCGTTAATTACAACCATCAATAGTGAGATTAATGAAATCGGAAGTGAAATTGCAACTACCAGCAATGAGATTACTAATTTAGAAACGAAGCTTGGCAATTTAAAAGAAGATTATACTAAGCTCATTTTATATGCTGATAAAAATAAAAATGTATATCAGCGATTAATGTTTGTATTTGCGGCGAGCGATTTTAATCAAGCTTATCAGCGAATGAAAATGATTCAGGAATTTGCTGAATATCGTCGTACGCAAGCGGAAGAAATTATTGCTACAAGAAATCAGCTGAGTGGAAAGAAAACAGAATTACAGCAACAGGTCGATTTAAAAACGCAGTTAAAACAATCAGAAGTTTCTAATAAATCTCAACTCGAAAAAGAAAAAGTTAATCAAGCGGAATTATTAGAGCAACTTAGTTTAAAGGAAAAAGCATTAAAGAAAACCTTAGCCCAAAAGCAAAAGACGAAACAGAATTTAGACCGTGCAATTGAGCGTTTGATTGCTAAGGAAATAGAGAAGGCCAGAAAGAAAACTACTACTACAGCGGCCAAAACAACCACTCCAAAGAGTGGTTCTAAGACAACAGCTACTAAAAAAGTAGAGATTGTACTTACTCCTGAAGCAGAAAAATTATCGAATAGTTTTATTAGCAATAAAGGTGCTTTGCCTTGGCCTGTTGAGTCGGGAGCTATTAGTTCGTCTTTCGGACAACATGAGCATAAAGATTTGAAGGGCGTTATCATTAACAATAATGGTGTCGATATATTAACGAAACAGAATGCCTCTGCGCGTGTTTTATTTAACGGGGTAGTAAGTGGAATTATCACGTTACCGGGAGCAGGTAAGGCGGTTATTGTTCGTCATGGCGACTTTTTCACAGTTTACTCGAACTTAGAAACGGTGTCGGTAAGTACAGGACAGAATCTTTCTACCAAACAGAGCATTGGCGTGATAGCTTCCTCGCAAGAAGCACCTGGAAAGGGAGAAATTCACCTCGAAATCTGGCGAAACAGCGAAAAACTGAATCCTCAATCGTGGATTGCAAGGTGATTTTAGTTTAGTTTGATAATAAGTTCGATTTTCTAAATTTTATTTTTATACCTTTGACCTGTCGAAAAAAACAATTGTTATGACATTATTTATCACATTAATATTAGGATTAGGTGGACAAGAAGTTACCTTAATTATCGTTGCGTTACTACTATTTTTCGGAGGTAAGAAATTACCTGAGTTAGCACGC
>CAINEC010000086.1 GCA_903847585.1 uncultured Bacteroidota bacterium | reverse complement strand
GGAAATTATTGGGTTACGGTTTATCTTAACTCGGATGTTGTTCAGTTATACAGTACCGTTAGTGATCAGTTAGTTAAAACAATTCCAATTGGAAATGGCATAGCGGGCGGGTGGAATACTATTAGCATTTCTAAGAATTCAAAGTTTGGATATGCTGTAGATTACAATGGAGGACGTGTTGCGATTGTTGATTTTGATAATAACTCTTCACAGACAATTGGTCCTTTTCCAAGTACAGGTGCAACAATAAATTTACATGGTTCGGCATTGAATGCTACTGATGATACGTTATATGTTACTTATCAGGAGTCAAGTAAGCTTGTAAAAATCCCTTTGTCTGATCCATCAAACTACGAGGATGTAAACTTAAATCCAATCGGTCCTGATTTTTCGTCAGTATCATTAAAGCCTCACGAAATAATTTTTGCTCCTGATTACAGCAAGTATTTCGTTACATGCCAGGATGTAAATCAAGTTAGAGTATTTGATGTAGCAACAGATCAATTAATAAAAGTGATTCCTGTAGGTGTATATCCTCTTGAGTTTGCTATGTCTGCTGAAAATAATTTATTGTTTGTAGCCAATATGGAAGACATTACTTTTTTACCGGATGTAAAAGGGTCTGTTAGTGTAATTGATATTGTTAGCTTACAGGAAATAAAAAAAGTGAAAGCAGGATGGCAACCACATGGTATTGCTGTAGATAAAGCAAACAATTGTGTGATAGTTGCCAATAGGAATTTCACAGGAGGGCCTGCGCCTCATCATGCTTCAGCTTGTGCGGGCAAGAATGGATCATTAAGTAAAATTGACATGGTTACATTAGAAAAAGATAATTCTTTTAAACCTGAAGTTTCTGTTGATCCATACTCAGTAGCTATTAAGCCTTAATGGAAAAATCAATTGTGTTTTTCGATAGTGATTGCATTATGTGTTCGCGTTTTGCGTTATTGATTTTTAAATACGATAAGCATTCTTCGATTCATTTTGCTAGTTTGAATTCTGATTTTTATAAATCAATTAAACAAAGTTCAGTCGGTATAATGCCTGAAGAGACGGTAGTGTTTTATAAAAGTGCCGATGAAATATATTATCGGTCGGAGGCCGTTTTTCAGATTATTAGACAATTAAAATTTCCATTTAATCTTTTAATTGTTTTTAATATACTTCCGAAATCTATTTTAGATAGCTTATATCGCTTTATTGCATCTCGGCGTAAAAAGTGGTTTGGTAATTCAGAAAAAAAATGTTCGATAGTTCAATCTAAATTTTCTGATAGGATATTAAAATAAAAGAGGCGCCAAAAGCGCCTCTTTAAATATTGATTAAATTAGATTAAGCAGTTTGCATATTATCTAAAACGCTCATTACTTCTTTTACTGCAGTTGCTGAATTCGTCAACAATAATTTTTCTGCATCATTTAATTGAAGTTCGATGATTTCTTCGATACCATTTTTACCAAGTTTCACTGGAACACCTAAGTAAATATCTTTCATTCCATATTCACCTTGAAGCCAAGCGCAAACAGGATAAATTCTTTTTTGGTCACGAACGATTGCTTCAACCATTTGAGCTGCAGCAGCACCAGGTGCATACCAAGCAGAAGTACCCATTAGGTTTACTAATTCACCACCACCAACTTTTGTGCGTTGTACAATAGCTTCTAATTTATCAGCCGAAATTAATTCAGTAACAGGTATACCAGAAACTGTTGTGTAACGAGGAAGTGGAACCATTGTATCACCATGACCACCCATTAAGATTGCTTGAATGTCCTTTGGTGAGCAATTTAAAGCTTCAGCTAAAAAGGCACGGTAACGAGCAGTATCTAAGATACCAGCCATACCAAATACTTTCTTGCTATCAAGTCCTGAGTTTAAATATGCGCAGTAAGTCATTACATCCAACGGATTACTTACTACGATGATAATAGTATTAGGAGAATACTTAATAATATTTTCAGTTACTGACTTTACGATTCCAGCGTTCGTAGCGATTAGGTCATCACGACTCATTCCTGGTTTTCTTGGAAGTCCTGAAGTGATTACTACTACATCAGAACCAGCAGTTGCAGCATAATCATTTGTTGAACCCTTTACTCGTGTATCATAAAGATTGATTGGGGCTGTTTGCCAGATATCTAAAGATTTACCTTCAGCGATACCTTCTTTGATATCCAATAAAATTACTTCGTTGGCAAGTTCATTATGTGCTATGACATTTGCGCATGTGGCTCCAACATTACCAGCGCCTACTACAGTTACTTTCATTTTGTTATTCTTAAATTTTGTGATGCGAAATTACAAAAAACCTAACGCTATCAAATAAAAAATAATTTAATAATGATAATATTTATCAGATTTAAGTAAATAAAAAAGCCGCATTGCTGCGGCTTTCTAATATTGTCTTAATGATTAAGCATCAACTTTTGCATACTTCGCATTTTTCTCGATGAACTCACGACGTGGTGGCACATCATCGCCCATTAACATAGAGAAGATACGATCTGCTTCGGCAGCACTTTCAATCGTTACCTGGCGCAATGTGCGCGTATCAGGGCGCATAGTAGTAGACCAAAGCTGTTCTGCGTTCATCTCTCCAAGTCCCTTATAGCGCTGAATATTTACAGTTGATTCTTTCCCTTCGGGAGCCATACGTTTTACAGCTGCAAGACGTTGTTCATCTGTCCAGCAATATTCTTCTTCTTTACCTTTTTTCACTAAGTAAAGAGGAGGAGTTGCAATATAGATATATCCGTTCTCAATTAATTCTTTCATATGACGGAAGAAGAAAGTAAGAATTAGGGTTGTAATGTGACTACCATCCACATCGGCATCGGTCATAATTACAATTTTATGATAGCGTAATTTTTCTAGGTTTAGCGCTCTTTCATCTTCCACTGTTCCTTTCGAAACTCCCATTGCAGTGAACATGTTACGAATTTCTTCGTTGTCGAAGATTTTATGATCCATCGCTTTTTCTACGTTAAGGATTTTACCTCTTAATGGTAGAATTGCTTGAAAATTACGGTCGCGACCTTGTTTCGCTGTTCCACCCGCCGAATCTCCCTCGACAAGAAACAACTCACATTTTCCTGGATCACGTTCAGAGCAGTCACTTAATTTTCCTGGTAAACCTGTACCTGTAAAAGCACCTTTACGTTGCACCATTTCACGCGCTTTACGGGCAGCATGACGAGCAGTGGCAGCAAGGATTACTTTGTTTACGATAGTGCGTGCTTCACGTGGGTGTTCTTCAAGATAAATGTTCAACATTTCAGCTACAGCTTGATCAACAGCTCCCATTACCTCATTATTGCCTAATTTGGTTTTCGTCTGACCTTCAAACTGAGGTTCTTGAACTTTTACGGAGATAACAGCTGTTAAACCTTCGCGAAAGTCATCACCACTGATATCAAATTTTAATTTGGCTAATAAGCCTTCTTTTTCTGCGTAATTTTTTAACGTTCTAGTTAGTGCTCTTCTAAAACCTGCTAAGTGGGTTCCACCTTCATGCGTATTAATGTTATTTACGTATGAATGTACGTTCTCATTAAAAGAAGAATTATAGCTCATTGCAACCTCTACTGGAATTCCACTTTTTTCACCTTCCATGTAGATGGTGTCTTCCATTAATTTCTCTCTTGTCTTATCAAGAAATTCAACGAATTCAACTAATCCTCTTTCAGAATAAAAATTTTCAGTGTTTACAGGGTTGTTGTTTTCATCTAGCTCACGTAAGTCGGTAATGTTGATACGAATTCCTTTATTTAAGAAAGATAATTCGCGCATACGAGATGCTAATGTATCGTATATGTAAACTACAGACGTGAAAATTGAATCATCTGGTTTGAAAGTTACTTCTGTTCCAGTTCTGTTTGTTTCTCCAACAATTTTAGCAGGGTATAAAGGCTTTCCGATGCTAAACTCTTGTTGCCAGATTTGTCCGTTACGATGAACAGTTGCTTTTAAGTGTGTTGATAATGCATTTACGCAGGAAACCCCAACTCCGTGCAATCCACCAGAAACTTTATATGAATCCTTGTCAAATTTACCTCCGGCATGTAAAACCGTCATTACAACTTCTAAGGCTGATTTCTTTTCCTTCGGATGCATATCCGTTGGAATACCTCTACCATCATCACGAACGGTGATGCTATTGTCGGTATTGATGAATACATCGATATTTTTACAATGACCTGCTAAAGCCTCGTCAATTGAGTTATCTACTACTTCGTAAACAAGGTGATGTAAACCTTTAACGCCAATATCACCAATGTACATGGCTGGTCTTTTTCTTACCGCCTCTAAGCCCTCAAGCACTTGTATGCTGTCCGCTGAATATTCGTTTTGTTTTTGTTCTTGTTCTAGCAATTGATCGCTCATTATTTAGTAAATAAAATTAAGTTGAAATTAATCAAACAAAGATAGGGAAAAACATCCTTTCGTTTTCAAATTAAATTGGGCAATGTTGATAATTTTAAGGATTGTTAATTAATGGAAATGTCAATTGAAATTTAAGTATAAAAAAGAATTAGTTTTCGATATTAAAATCAAGAAAAAACAAGCCGTTTCTAGACAATTGAAAACGCAGATTTTTTTTTTAAAATTAGTCCTGAAACGCGAATTAATTTGTGCATTGAATGGATGATTAACACGTAATTAGGAGTGGTTTTTTTTTCAACAAACGAATAGATTTTCTAAACAATGAACTTAAAGCGCTGTAAATCAATACAAAGTGCGGTATAATTTATTCGCCCTCTTTTTTTTTAATTTGAAATAATTTGTTTCCTTTGTCCTACTTAGAAACTGTAAAAAATACACGATCCATTATGATCAAGAAATCATTGCGCTTATTAGTGGTCTTTTCGTTGACCATTGTATGCAGTTTTGCTGCTGACAAAGCTCCAAAAGCACCAAAAACTAAAACTAAAAAAGCCGACAAAGTTTATACTATCGGACAGTATTACACTGCATCTGCACTGTATAAGAAGGCTTACGCTAAATTTAGCAAGAGCGAACAAAAAGGGTGGGCTGCTTTCCGTGCTGGAGAGTGTGCTCGTATGGTAAACAATAACGCCGAGGCGGAAGATTGGTATGGAAAGGCTGTTAAAGCTAAGTACAAAGATCCAATTTCGATTTTACGTTATGCTGAAGCTCTTAAAGCCAATGGAAAATATGCTGAAGCAATTGCTCAGTATAATGCTTATAAGGAGAAAAATCCTACTGACTTAAAAGTAGATAGCGAAATCAAGGAATGCGAGCAAGCGCAAGCATGGAATGATAAGCCAACACGTGCTAAGGTTGAAAACGTTTCAGGAGTAAATTCAAAATATCATGAATTTGCTTTATGCGAAAATCCAGCTGCTAAAGGAAGTCTTGTTTTCACTTCTTCAAGAGAAGAGTCTACAGGTTCTAAGAATGATAATTGGTATGGAGAAAAATATTTTGATATTTTCCAGGCTACCAAAGATAATAATGGCAAATGGAGTACTCCAACAGTATTCCCAAGTCCTGCAAACTCTGATAATTCAGATGGTGCAGCTTGTTTTGATGCAACAGGAAAAACAATGTACTTCACTACTTGTCCTGTAGTAAAAGATAAAAACATGCAATGTAAAATTATGATGACTACACTTGCTGATGGTAAGTGGAGTGATCCAGTTGCTTTAGGATTTAATAGCGAGAATTATACTTGCGGACATCCTAGCTTATCAGCTGATGGTAAAACATTATACTTTGCTAGTGATATGCCAGGCGGATTAGGTGGAAAAGATATTTGGATGTCATCATGGGATGCTGCTGCAGGTGCGTGGGGGACTCCAATCAATGCAGGATCAGTAATTAACAGCGATGGTGATGATATGTTCCCAAGAGTAACTTCAAGTGGACGTTTATATTATGCATCTAATGGAAAGCCAGGAATGGGTGGTTTAGATATGTTTTATTCAATGAATGAAGCAGGGCAATGGTCAGAGCCAGTTAACCTACAATCTCCAATCAATTCAGGTGCTGATGACTTTGGTGTTATCATGACTTCTGAAACGACTGGTTATTTCTCTTCAAGCCGTTCAGGTGGACAAGGTGGTGATGATATTTATTCATTTGTTATTCCTCCAGTTAAGTTGAAAGTTGGTGGTCGTGTTTATGACACTGATACAAAAGAAAGTATCGAAGGCGCAACTGTTGAGTTATTCGGAAGTGATGGTACATCTTTAAGTGTTACAACAGGTGCTGATGGTTTATATACATATGAGTTAAAGGCAAATGTGAAGTACAAAATTTCTGCATCATTCACTGGTTATTTAACTAAGTTCCATGAATTAAGTACAGTAGGAATTGAAGAAGATAAGGACTTTACAAAAGATTTCGATTTCCCATTAAAGTCTACAAAGAAGCCTATTACAGTTCCAATGGTATTCTACGATTTAGACAAGGCAACTTTACGTGCTGAATCTAAAACAGCATTAGATGGTTTAATCAAGACATTAACTGAGAATCCAACATTAACTATTAAGTTGACTTCACATACCGATTACCGTGCAGATGATAATTATAACATGAACTTATCAAATCGTCGTGCTAAGAGTGTAATGGATTACTTAGTTGCTAACGGAATTCCTGCTGATCGTTTAACTTTCGAAGGAAAAGGTGAGACTACTCCAAAAGCAGTTGAGAATGATGAAGAATACTTACCATTCAAGCGTGGTGATGTGTTAACGAAAGAATTCATTGATGGTCAAGCTACAAAAGAATTAAAAGAAAAAGCGCATCAGTATAATCGTCGTACAGAATTTGAAGTTACTGGAGCTACTTACGTTCCGAAAAACTAATAATACTATTTAAGAAGAAACGCCCTGAAATTTTCGGGGCGTTTTTTTTTAAGATTAATCGAACAAAGGAAATCAAACTCGTAAATTTGCAGTCATGAATAGTTCAGAGCGATATAACCTACGTGGAGTTTCGGCAACAAAGGATGAAGTACACGCCGCAATTAAATCTGTGGACAAAGGTCTTTTTCCTTCTGCCTTTTGCAAAATTGTTCCAGATTATTTAGGAGGCGATGAAAGCTATTGCAATATCATGCATGCCGACGGTGCAGGAACAAAAAGTAGTTTAGCGTATGCTTATTGGAAAGAAACCGGAGATTTATCGGTTTGGAAAGGAATTGCACAAGATGCTTTAATCATGAATATCGATGATTTACTTTGTGTAGGTGCGGTTTCTAATATTTTACTTTCATCAACTATTGGAAGAAACAAAAGATTAATTCCAGGAGAGGTAATAGCTGCAATTATTAATGGCACTGAAGAATTAGTTGAGCAGCTTCGATCACATGGAGTTTTAATTTATACAACTGGAGGTGAAACCGCAGATGTTGGTGATTTAGTTAGGACAATCATTGTAGATAGTACAGTTACTTGTAGAATGAAGCGAAGTGAAGTAATCGACAATGCAAATATTCAGGATGGAGATGTGATTGTGGGACTTAGTTCTAGTGGACAAGCTTCCTATGAAGATTCTTATAATGGCGGGATGGGAAGTAATGGATTAACATCAGCACGTCATGATGTTTTTAACAAGCTGGTAGCGGAAAAATATGCTGATACTTATGATGCAGGAATGCCAAGTGAATTAGTTTATTCAGGTACAAAAAATCTTACAGATAAAGTTGTAGGTACTTCCGTAGATGCTGGTAAATTAGTGCTTTCTCCAACGCGGACATACGCACCCGTTATAAAGGCTGTGTTAGATGATATGCGATCTGATATTCATGGTATGGTTCATTGTAGTGGTGGTGGTCAGACTAAGGTGTTACACTTTGTAAATGATGTGCATATTATCAAGGATCATTTATTTGAATTACCGCCATTGTTCAAGATGATTCAAGAAGAATCCAATACCGATTGGAAGGAAATGTACCAGGTGTTTAATATGGGACATCGAATGGAAATTTATGTTAATCCTAAGCATGCCGAAAAAATTATTTCGATATCAAAAAGTTTTAATATCGATGCTCAAATTATTGGAAGGGTAGAAAAAAGTAATCAACGAAAATTAACTATTCAGTCGCCATATGGTGTATTTGAATGGTAAATAAAATTATAGGAATTAAATAATATGTCGAAAGAAGGAATGTTGGAAAAGCTGGAGGCTTTAGAAGCAAGGTATCATGATTATGGAACTCAATTAAGTGATCCTTCTGTAATTGCTGATCAGAAAAAATTTCAGCAGTTAAACAAAGCGTACAAAGATTTACAAGATATCGTAGAAGCGACGGTGAAATATCGCGCACTTTCAAAAAATATTGAAGAGGCTAAGGAAGTATTGGCTAATGATAAAGATGAAGATTTTCGCGCAATGGCAAAGTCAGAGTTAGAAGAACTTGAGCCAGAATTACAGAAACTAGATGAGCATATTCAAATGTTGATGATTCCGAAAGATCCTGAAGATAGCAAGCCTGCTATTCTTGAAGTGCGAGCAGGAACTGGCGGTGATGAAGCGAGTATTTTTGCGGGTGACTTAGCGAGAATGTATCAACGTTATTGCGAACAAAGAGGTTGGAAATATGAAGTAGTAGATTATAATGAAGGAAATACAGGTGGCTATAAAGAAATTGTGATGGAGATTAATGTTGCCGGTGCATATGGAGTATTGAAATATGAAAGTGGTGTGCATCGTGTTCAACGTGTTCCACTAACTGAAACGCAAGGGAGGATACATACATCAGCAGCAACTGTTGTTGTTTTACCAGAAGCAGACGAGTTCGATGAAATTGAAATCAATCCTGCGGACCTTGAATTACAAACATCTCGTTCGGGTGGTGCTGGTGGACAGAATGTAAATAAGGTTGAAACGAAAGTTCAATTGACTCATAAGCCAACAGGTATTGTTGTTACTTGTCAGATAGAGCGTTCACAGCATGGTAACCGTGAGCGTGCAATGCAAATGTTACGTTCACGCCTATACGAAATGGAGTTGAGTAAACGAAATAATGAAGTTTCTAGTCGACGTAAAACTTTAGTGTCGACTGGAGATCGTTCTGCTAAAATCCGTACATATAATTATCCGCAGAGTCGCGTAACAGATCATCGTATTTCATTTACTAGTCATAATTTGCCTGCAATTATGAATGGAGATATTCAAGAATTTATTGATGCTTTACAATTCGCTGAGAACACAGAGAAGATGAAAGAAGAAACAATGATGGGATAATCCGATGAACCAAGAAAAACTATTTCAGCAAATAAAATTAAAGAAATCATATCTGTGTGTAGGATTAGATACTGATATTGAAAAAATCCCAGCTCATTTATTATCATTTGAAGATCCGATTTTTGAATTCAATAAAGCAATCATCGATGCAACGAAAAATTATTGCGTAGCATACAAGCCCAATACGGCATTTTACGAAGCATTGGGTGTGAAAGGATGGGAGAGTTTAAAAAAGACGATTGATTATATCCCCAAAGACTGCCTTGTTATAGCAGATGCAAAACGAGGAGATATCGGTAATACATCAGCGTTATATGCCAGAGCTTTTTTTAATGAGCTTAAAGCTGATGCCGTAACAGTAGCTCCTTACATGGGCAAAGATTCAGTTACTCCATTTTTAAATTTTGAAAACAAGTGGGTGATTGTTTTAGCGCTCACTTCTAATGAAGGCGCAAATGATTTTCAAACTTCGATTGTTGCTGAAGCAGGTCTGCCACTTTACGAAAAAGTGATGCGTTCAGTTCAGACATGGGGAAATGAAAATCAGTTAATGTTTGTAGTAGGTGCTACACGCGCAGAACAATTTGCACATGTGAGATCTATTGCTCCAGATTATTTTTTCCTCGTTCCTGGTGTTGGTGCACAGGGTGGTGATTTGAAAGCTATTTCTAAAGTTGGATTTAACAAGCATTGTGGTTTATTAGTCAATTCATCAAGACAAATTATTTATGCAAGTGGGCATGAAGATTTTGCAATTAAGGCAGGAGAGGAGGCAATAAAAGTACAGCAGGAGATGGAATTGCTTTTGAGAGAAAATAATTTGATTTAATTTTTTTATTGCTGAATTCTTGATTGTGAATAATTAAACGTTTGTAAATGACTATAAGCGTTTATCAACCGAATAATTAATTTGTGTTCACTATTTTTGCGTATGGGGCGGAGGGGTGGTGGCCCCCTCGCGAAGTGAATATTATTTTTTTGATTTTAACTTTTATTTCGCGAACAATTACGTACGAATTATTCATAATTTCTTTTAAATTTATTTTAAACGTTTGTAAACGACAATAAGCGTTTATCAGCCGAATAATAGTTTTCGAATGAATAGTTTTGTCGTGGTCCCGAGATTTTCTCGGGAATGGTGTTGGGAGTGGTTTTGATTTTCATTTTGTGTCAAAACAATGAAGTGAATATTTAGATCGCGAACAAACTAGCCCAAGGGCTCATTTTATTTGATTGTTTTATTTTAAACGTTTGTAAACGACTATAAGCGTTTATCAACCGAATAATACTTTTAGTGCATGGTAGTTTTGTCCAAAAATTACTTGTATGCGATTAAATAAATGGAAATACCTTTTCAAAGCCTACTTTACATACACTGTTAAAGAGCAAAGGGCTATTATAGTTTTGATGATTTTAATTTCGTTTTTACAATTAGTATTAGTCGCCTTGCATTGGGTTCCTGTAAATGGAAAATCGCGAAATGATTTAGTTACTCAAGCAACCACCTCCAATAATACCTTGTCATTAGAACCGCAGTTTAAAATCAAAACTGAGACTAAATCTAAATCATCATCCATCAAATTATTTTCTTTTAATCCCAATACAAATACAATTAAAGATTGGATAAACCTTGGTCTAACAGAAAAGCAAGGACAATCGATTTTAAAATATATCAGTAAGGGCGGATCGTTTAAAGTAAAAAACGACATGAAGAAAATGCATGTTGTAAAGCCTGAGTTATTTCGGCAATGGTGGGATTATATCCAATTACCCGATAGTTTAACAGCCTCAAAAGAAAAGTATTTTGAACCTGATCATAAGTCTACGAATACTCAAAAAGTAAATATCAATATCGCATCCATCGATGACTTGGATAAGCTCCCTTTGATTGGAGAAGGGAGAGCAAAGGCAATTATTTCCTATCGCGACAGGTTAGGTGGGTTTATTTTAATTGATCAGTTGTTGGATTTGAAGTCTATTCCGGACTCTGTTTTTTTATCTATTAAGGATCGAATTTATACAGACGGAAAAATTTATAAGTCCCTAAACATTAACGCGGATAGCTTGTTTCATCCATATCTGCCTAAATCGTTCGCTAAAATGATTGTTAGTTATCGACAACAGCATGGAAATTATCAACGAATTGAAGACTTACGCATTTTGCCCTTGTATGATGACAAAATCATGCGTAAAATTGCACCTTATTTAATAGTAAAGCCTTAAGCAATGGATTTTAAGCCAACAGAAAACCAGGAAATGATTGCGCAAACTGTGCGTGATTTTGCAGAAAAGAATATTCGTCCTTACCTAATGGACTGGGATGAGTCACAAACTTTTCCAATTGAAGTATTTAAAAAACTTGGTGAATTAGGTCTAATGGGAGTGCTTGTTCCTGAAGAATATGGTGGAGCAGGACTTGGCTATTTTGAATATGTAACAGCTATTCAGGAATTAGCGCGTGTTTGTGGTTCGGTAGGGTTATCGATGGCGGCTCATAATTCACTTTGTACTGGTCATATTTTAACTTTCGGAAACGAAGAGCAAAAGAAGAAGTATCTTCCAAAATTAGCTACCGCGGAACATATCGGTGCTTGGGGATTGACAGAAGCCAATACTGGTTCTGATGCAATGCGCATGCGTTGTGTTGCAAAGCAAGATGGAGAGTATTGGGTAATTAACGGAGCTAAAAACTGGATTACTCATGGAATCTCAGGTGATGTAGCTGTTGTATTAGCTCGCACAGGTGAGTTGTTAGATTCAAACGGAATTACTGCATTTGTAGTTGAGCGTGGGACTCCAGGATTTAAAGCAGGAAAGAAAGAAAATAAATTAGGGATGCGCGCTTCAGAAACGGCAGAGATGATTTTCGAAGATTGTCGTGTTCATCAAAGTCAGGTTTTAGGTAAGGTTGGTGATGGCTTTAAACAAGCAATGAAAATTTTAGATGGCGGACGTATTTCAATTGCTGCGTTGAGTTTGGGAATTGCAAAAGGTGCTTTCGATGCATCTGTTAAATATTCTCAGGAGCGTCAACAATTTGGACAGCCGATTTCAAATTTCCAAGGTATATCATTTAAGTTGGCCGATATGGCAACGCAAATTGAAGCAGCAGAATTATTAACGCTTCAGGCAGCTGATTTAAAAAATCGTGGTGAAAAAATGACGAAGCAATCTGCATTTGCTAAGTATTATGCAAGTGAAGTAGCTGTTAGATGTTCAACAGAAGCAGTTCAGATATTTGGAGGTTACGGTTATACGAAAGATTTCCCTGTAGAAAAGTTCTATCGTGATTCGAAGTTGTGTACGATAGGTGAGGGGACATCTGAAATTCAAAAGCTGGTTATCGCAAGAAATATTTTGTCAGCATAAAAAGTATTAAACTAAATACAGGAAGGCGTATCATTCGATGCGCCTTTTTTTATATCCAAAAAATAAATGTGAAGATCATCACTAAAAATCCAGTAAGCGTTATTAGTGTAATCATGCAGCCACTACCTACTGTTGTGCGGTTGTAGATACGATTGTAAGCGGCTTTCTTCGGATTGGTCAGCCATCCCCAACCACGAGGTGCTTTTAATCCTAAACTATGTCGTATATACCGCTTCACAGATGTGCGTGCCGCGATACGTTTCTTGATACTAGGAATGCGAATACCAAATTTCATATTGAAAAGAATTTATATAAAAATAAAAAAAGTCCTGTAATACTACAGGACTTCCTTAATGATATGGGTTTTATTAGAAGGAATAGGATAAACCTGCCATTCCAATGAATCGATAGTTTGGATAGTTATAATATCTGAAGTAACGATTAAATCCAATATTATTTAAACTGATAAATACAGAAAGCAATTTCGTATAACGATAGTCAACAGTTAAGTTGGCATCCACATATCCTTTTAATTTTATTTCTTTCGTTACGAGCGTACGCGTTGCATTGGTGCTGTCGATACTATACTCCAACGCATTCGATTCTCCTACATAAAAGATATCCGCTTTTGCAAATATTTTTTCTGCTATTGCATATGATCCATGTAAGCCTGCTCTTATAGCTGGAATATAAAGTGGCTTACTTAATTTATCAGTTTTATAGTTGTTGTATTCAATGCTAATTCCTGCAGCAGTTTTCTCCGCGAATTTATATTCCAATGCTCCTGATGCTTTGATGTATTTAGCCTTGTCATAAACTACATTAAATGTTGTAGGGAAAGATCGTAATTCACCCGTACTCACCGTATCTACATTGTTATAAAAGAAAGGCATGTTTGATAAGTCAGAGTAAGAAGCGGATGCTGTTAATATTAAATTATGCTCTAACTTGATTTTTGTTCCAGCTTCAAACATGATTTTGTTGTTTGTGTTTTGAAGAAATATACTCTTACCAAAAAACGGATTTTGATTTCCTAATGAACGAAGGTCATTTCGTTGTAAGTCGCCACTCACTTTACCATACACCGAGAATGTTTCAGGAATTAATTGATAGGAACCTACTAAAAAAGGATAAATTCGAAATGCCCCTATTCCGTTTTCCGTTTCTCCTACCAAATTAGCTCCTACAGATAGTGAAGATAAATTCTTTTTGATATTTACACGAGGCATGATGCGTAAGATGTTTCTTGTGAACTCAAGGGTGTCGGAATTGTATTTTCCTGCATCGTATGATACATCTAATGTAGCATTACCTTTACTAACTGTTTTTTCTGCACCTGCTTTTATGGTAATATTATTTTCTGACGATTGATAGTTATCAGAAAAAGTATAAAACGCTGCACCACCATTGAATGCTATACCATCATCGTTTTTCTTTTTTGTTTGAATTCCGAATGCAGCATTAACATCTTGTAAAACATGTTTCGTTTCTGCTTTAGAAAATAAATCAGGGGCTTTATATCCATAATAATGCACAAGATCTCTCTTGAATCCTAAATCTGCATTTAAAGTAATTTTATCGAAATAGCGGATACCCGTAGCGTTTAGTGCATCGTGGTTATTAGAAGGGTTTCCATAATCTGTGATTCCTCCTGTGCTTGATAAATGGTTGTAGCGAATACCTGCATTAAATTCTTTAGAGCGTAATGAATTAAAGTAAAGGTCTACCATTGGTAAATTCTCAAGTCCATATCCAGCTTTGATAAATCCTTTGTATAATTTTTTAATATTATCGTCCTTGATTTTAACTGGCTTGATTGGCGATAAATTATAATTTGAATTCATCGGCTTAGGTTCTATAGCATAAGTCAATGATGGAGGATTAAATATCGATGTATCACCAACGGGCGTGATGTTAATTTTAAATGCATCGTTAAGTACAGGTGTGTACTCCTTGTAAACATTGATGTCTTCATTGCCCAGATTTTTAACTCCACCTTTAGTGCTATCTACAACAGTTTGAGCATTTGTTGTTATCGCACCTAACGAAATTACAAGTGCGGTAAAGGTGCTTCGCAATGATATTTTATATGTTGAATTTATCATAATCATTTTATTTGAAAAGAATTTTATTTCGAGTTGTTAAGATCAGTTTCTTGTTCTTTCGGTTCTTCTGGCTTAAGCAAATCTTTTTCAACCGTTGCGTCTAATTCATTGAATCGTGCAGTAGCTAATGCTTTTATATCTTCTGGGTCTGAAGGGTCTACTTCGAAATTGTCAATTAAACTTTGTAATGTTTGCTTTGCTTGAAAAGTGTCTTTTAACGCTACGTAATTATCAGCAAGTAAAATAAACGACTTCCCAATCCAATAGTCATATGATGGTACTTCGTTGATGATTTCGAAGCACTTGTTCTGAGATGTTTTGAAATTATTTTGTTTGTATTCAATCAAGGCAAGATTGTAACGCGATTCTGCTCCAACTGCACTACTTTGCTTTGCCGTTGCTTGAAACTCTTTTTTAGCAGTAGCAAAATCATCCGTAAGTAACGCACATCTTCCATTTGTTAAATGAGCTTCAGCGGTAATTTCATTCGATACTTTATCGGCAGATAAAAGTTTTTGTGCATATAAAAGTGATTGGTCATATTGCTTGTTTTTGAAGTAGCATCGCATCAAACCAGTTTGAGCATAAATAATATTATCTCTTAAATCGGCAGTCTGTTCTAATTTCGCGTAATGAGGAATAGCACGATCATAAGCTTTGTTTTTATAATTAATGTTTCCAGCTTTTAATAATGATTTTTCAGAAAAAATATTTTTGGGTTGAGCTACTATTGCTTCATATCCAATCAAGGCATCTTCAAATTTATTTGATCGATAATCGCACTCAGCAATGTAGAATGTAGCATTAAGTTTAAATATTCCATTTTCAAACTGATCTAAATATTTTTTGAAAGAGATTTTGGCATCATCAAATTTCTGACTTAAATATTGCTGTTCTGCAGCTTCAAAAGTAATCGAGTCTTGCGCACCTTCGCTAATGCTTACGTTCGAAACTGTTTTTGCATAATCAAAATATTTATCAGGAGTTCCATTAGAAATATAAATACTCTTTATAGTTGCTAATGCTTCTGCTGCTTCTGGCGATCCAGGATAATTGCTTACTACTTTTTTGAAAATGGTTAGTGCCTCATCATCTTCATTACTGTTGAAGTGTATCAATCCTACATTCAGTTGCGCCTTCTTTGCATATACACTATTCGGGAATTCACTTAATAAATCATTAAATAGTTTTTTTGCTTCTGCAGAGTTTCCTAATGACAATTGTGCTTTACCTTTTTCGAATAATCCATCCGCTTTGAATTTAGATTTAGGATATTGAGTAAGCAACGTATTCATTGTATTAGTTTTCCCATCTACATCACCTAATAAACCTTGTAGTATTCCTTTTTGAAATAAGGCATAATCACTTGATGCCGCACGGTTATCAATTGCTTCTTGATAATAAGGTAGAGCAGTCTCAAATTGTCTTGTTACATAAAAGCAATCTCCTGTTCTTAAAAGACAATCGTCGTAACTGGTTTTTGAAACTTCACCTTTCTTCGCAAGATATTTTCTGAACCAGGTAGCTGCTTCGTTGTACTCAATATTTTTAAAATAAGAATATCCTAAATTGTAATGCGCTAATTCGTAAAAGTCAGTGTTAACGGATGCTGGATTAAAAATGAAAATACGATATTGTTTAACCGCTGCATCGAATTTGTTTTGCTTGTATAAAGCTTCTGCTTTCCAATACATAGCAAGCGCTCTTAAATTTTGATTGATATCGTTTACAATTGCTTTTTCAAACATTGAAATAGCATTATCAAGATAACCATCATTAAATAATTCAACGCCTCTGTAATAAGCTACTTTTTGATAAGCTTCTTTTGATCGATTCGTTTTAACTTTAATATTGTCAAGTGCTGTTAATGCGTCTTTATAATTTCTTGTATTTAAGTACAGCACTGCAATTAATTCATTCGACTCATCAGCGTATTTAGAATTTGGATAGTTAACTAAAAAGTTTCTGAAGGCATTTAAAGCTACCGGTTGGAATCCTAGTTCATACGAAAGTTTGGCGTAATTAAATTGGGATGATTCACTAATGGTAGGGTCGAAAGAATTTTTACCTGCAAATTGAAATGCATTTCTTGCTGCTTGTTTGTTCTTCGCTTTCAAATAACAATCTGCTAAGTGGTAATACGCATTCTGACCTAATGAATCATTCACCTCTGTTACCTTTTCAAAATTTGCAGCGGCAGTTTTATAATCGCCATTTCTGTACTCACAATAAGCAATAGAGTAACGATCATCACGATTGATTGCTGGTACTGACGATTGATAAACATCGAAATATATTAATGCGTTTTTATAATCGTTTAAGCGGTAATACGACTCTGCGATGATACGATTGATTTCAGATGCATTTTGCGGATTTGATTTTTTCAAAATATCAGATCCGTATTTTATAACATCATTGTACTTTTCTTGTTCGAAATACATCTGAGTAATGTAGTATGGAACAAGTGGTCCAAACGTAGCTGAAGAGTCTAATTTCTTGAAGTACTCTAACGCTGTATTGAAATTATTTTGTGTGTAAGCTATATGGCCGTAATAGTACTGTGCTGCTGTTTGATATTTTGATTGTACTTCCAGGATTTCATGAAAATTCTTAGACGCTTTTTCCTGATCATTTTTAGTGAAATAGCAATAGCCAGTTTTGAAATAATACTCTGCTACTTCATCACCCGTTAAATAATAAACATCAGCTTTTTCTAATGCTGCTAACGCCTTTCCATATTGCTTCGTGCGATAATGCATACGTCCGAGATAAAACCATGCAAGTGGCGCTTTCGTGCTTTCAGGATATTTTTCAATGAATGATTGAAGCTTAGATTCTGCATCAGGATTAAAAAGTTCAAAGGAAGAGACTGCAGAGTAATAAGCTGCATTGATTTTACACGTTAATGTTCCCTTCGGAGCTGCCGAGTAAGTATCAAAAAGCTCAATGGCTGCACCATATTTCTCTTTGATAAACAACTCATATGCTGTCTTGTAATCTTTGTCGGCTTCAGTATAATATTCTGTATGCTGCGCGAATGAAATCCTTGTGCAAAGTAGTCCTGCTAGGATTAAAAATTTTAGTTTATGCTTCATGATTGGGTACACCTATGGAAAGTCAAAATTACATCTATGAAACGGCAGTCGAGAATAAAATAGTGTATTAATGTCCCTTTTTATCAACACCAAAGTGTATATAATTAGACGGTTTGTCGCTTATGATTTGTCCTTTGCAACAAAATCTTTCTACCTTCGTTTAGGATAAATACAAAATTCTAATTCAATGAAAAAAATCAGTGTAATTTCAGTTTTATCGTTGGTGGTATTCATTTCAGCGTGCAAGAAAGAAACTCCAAAACTAGAGGGCGACAATGACACCTCTACATCAATTGAAAATGCAATGGCCGATGCTGCCTATAACGATGTTGCCAATATTGCTGATGAGGCATACACTGGTTCTGTGAGTTCTTACAAAAGTGGAGTGCCTCCAGTATTTTTATCCAATTGCGCTTCTGTAACTTTTGATACTGCCTCTACTCCTAAATCATTCACGATTGATTTTGGAACAACTAATTGCTTATGCAACGATGTCAATTACAGAAGAGGTAAAATCATTGTTGCTTATCAAGGTTTCTATCGAGATAGTGGAAGTGTGCATACGATCACATTCGATAATTACTATGTAAATAATAATAAGATTGATGGTTCAAAAACTGTCATTAATAGAGGTCGAAATACAAATGGTAATTTAACATTTGATATTGCTGTCAATGGAACTATCACTTGGGATGCTTCTTACTTCGGAAGCGTAAGTACGAGTACTTATACGGCCAATCGTACCCGTGAGTGGAGTGAGGGGGAATCAACTTTATTATGGACGGATGATGTGTATTTGATTAGCGGTACTCAAAGTGGAGTGACACATACAGGGAATTCCTACACTGCATACACCGTTTCTCCTTTGAAAAAGGAAATAGGTTATCGTCATATCACCGATGGTACTTTAGCATTTACGCCACAGGGAAAATTTACCAGATACATCAACTATGGGTATCCAAGCGGGACTCCGGATAATTTAGCGCAGGTAACAATTAACGGATATACTTATGTTGTTCAGTTGAGATAAAAATTATAATTGCTAAAAACTAAAAAAAAGGGACGATTTTATTCGTCCCTTTTTTTATCTAATTAATGTTATTTGTCCCGTTTCCTCGTGCTTTTTATTATTTACATCTTTTGTTCGTACTCTGTAAATATAAACTCCGGAAGGACAATCTTCACTTTCATTCAAGTATTTACCATTCCATACTTCATCAGGATTTGTTGTGCGCCAAACAATCTGGCCTCTTCTGTTATAAACCCATATTTCAAAATTCCTTATGCCTTTTGAGAAGATCTGCCAAACATCATTGAGTCCATCATTGTTCGGAGAAAATGCATTGGGAAGTGTTAAGTTGTAGATGTCTTTTACTTCAACGGTTATAAATGATGAATCAGCACAGCCTCCAGCATTTATTGTCACAAATTTGACAACAAACACACCTGTGTCCTGGTAAATATGTTGAGTATAACAAGAGCTATCAACGGATCCATCACCAAAATCATAATAGCAGTTAGTTCCTGGAGCTACAGCTGTAAATGTAATAAGAGGGCTCATCGAATTAACAACTAGCGGACTTGCAACAAATGCAGAATTAGGAAGCGTAGTTACGTTTATTGTCGTTGCTAAATTTTGAGTTGTAGAACAAGTATCAGCGCTAATTATTGTCAATGTCGGTTGGTAAGATCCAGCTTGCGAGTAAGTGTAAAATGGATTTGCTGTTGTAGTTGTATTTCCGTCGCCAAAACTCCATTCAAGTGTTGATCCTGGTAATGATGGAGAGTTATTGGTAAAGTTTACATCAACTGGTGGACAGCCTCCTGTTACATCAGAGCCAAGTAAAACCTGTGGATTGGTCTTGATAAAGACACTGTCGGTATAAACATCTGCAAGACATCCAGGTGTTGAAGTGCTAAGAGTGATTACTTGCCATCCTGTTGTGCTAAATGTTACATTACTTACTGAAGAACTTGACGCAGTAGATGGATTGGCATTTAAACCAAAATCCCAGTTGAACAATGCTCCTGGTACTATTGCATTAGAAGGGTTTAAATTATAACTATTACCAATTTCGCATTGTGGTCCGGGACGATTAAACGATGCTAACTGAACAGGATGAACTGTCACAACTACGCTATCTTTTGAACTGCAGAATCCTTCTGTGGTGGTAACAACATATTTGACTAACGTATCTGCACTACCGAAATTTGGAATTGATGCTACTGGGTCGGATATAGTTGCATTACTTAAAAAGATAGAAGGGGTCCAAGAATAAGTGTAGCCTGCTGTTGTTGGCGATCCGATGTTAGCAATTTGATTTGAACAGGTAGTAACTGGAAGTCCTGCATTTGCTGTGGGGTAATTCGCCACCGTTATCGATTGTTTAGTGGTATCTGACGAGCAAAACGCATCTGCTAAAACTAAATATACTACGTAGTTTCCAGCAGCAGGAAAGTTAACTGTTTGAGGTCCACTTGCAGG
>CAINEC010000085.1 GCA_903847585.1 uncultured Bacteroidota bacterium | reverse complement strand
GGAGTGCGAATTGAAGACGATATTTTGATTAACGAAAAGGGTGCTGCTACTAATTTATCTGGTAATTTGCCAAGAGGTGTGGTTGAAATAGAGCAGTTAATGGCGCAAGACTCTTATCTTAAATACTGAAATACCAGTTGTTTGGGGTCGAATTTCATAGATGTTTGAATAAATCCACAGAGAATTAAATTTTTAAATGATTACTATTTGTGTTTTTGGGAAAACTATATTATCTTTGCAACCCCTTAAGAAAGGGACTTAATTGATTTCAAATCATGGCAAAGAAAGGCAACCGAGTACAAGTGATTATGGAGTGCACTGAACACAAAAACAGTGGCATGCCTGGAACATCACGTTACATCACTACAAAAAACAAGAAAAACACAACTGAGCGTTTAGAGTTGAAGAAATTCAATCGTATCTTAAAGCGTGTAACAGTTCATAAAGAAATTAAATAACCGGGGTTTCCCTTAAAATTATCACAACATGGCAAAGAAAGTAGTTGCGACACTAAAGACCGGTAAAGGTAAAGAGTTCTCAAAAGTAATTAAGATGGTGAAGTCACCTTTAACAGGTGCTTACGCTTTCAAATCAGAAGTCGTTCACAACGATCACGTGAAAGATTTCTTGAAAGAAAAATAATAACTGGCAATCAACCTGCCTCTGAAATTAGCTTCTTTCTATGAAAGGAGCTTTTTTTATTACATTTAAATCTTCATTATTTAAAAATGGGTTTATTCGGACTATTTAATCGTGATAAAAAAGAGTCGCTAGACAAGGGACTCGAGAAAACACGTGAAAGTTTTTTTTCAAAGCTAACGAAGACGTTGATTGGGAAATCTTCCATCGACGATGAAGTACTTGATAATTTAGAAGAGATTTTAGTGACTTCTGATGTGGGTGTTGAAACAACGCTCAAAATTGTAAAGCGTATTCAGGAGCGAGTGGCACGTGATAAATACACCTCTTCCAGCGAATTAAATAAAATATTAAAAGAAGAGATTGCATTATTATTAGAGGAGAATAAATCTTCAGGTAGTAATGATTTTAACTCATTGAAGGATTTACCAGCCAAGCCATATGTTATTATGGTGGTAGGAGTAAATGGTGTTGGAAAGACAACAACCATTGGGAAATTGGCAAACCAGTTTAAGTTAGCCGGTAAAAATGTAGTCATAGGTGCGGCTGATACTTTTAGAGCTGCAGCTGTAGATCAGTTAACAATATGGGCTAATCGTGTAGGCGTTCCAATTGTATCGCAAGGAATGGGAGCTGATCCCGCAAGTGTAGCCTATGACGCCGTTAGTTCGGCAGTGGCACAGGGAGCAGATGTTTGTATAATTGATACCGCTGGACGTTTGCATAATAAGATCAATTTAATGAATGAGCTTTCTAAGATTAGAAGGGTGATGCAAAAGGTGATTCCCGATGCCCCTCATGAAATTTTATTGGTTCTTGATGCCTCAACAGGACAAAATGCTATTGAACAAGCTCGTCAGTTTATTGCAGCTACCGATGTCAATGCCCTTGCTTTAACAAAGTTAGACGGAACGGCTAAAGGTGGTGTCGTAATTGGAATCAGCGATCAGTTTAAAGTGCCGGTGAAATATATTGGGGTAGGAGAAAAGATTGACGACCTTCAACTCTTCGACAGAAATGAATTTGTAAAGTCATTGTTTAACGAATAAAAAAAGCCCTGTAGCAACTACTACAGGGCTTTTTAATTATATCAATAAATCAGAGGCGTTCAATCGATGAAGTTTTAATTTTACCATTTTGGGTGATTACCATTTTATAGGTTCCTGGATTATTTAAGTAGTTACTTACTTCCTCATTTATAGGTAAACTTTCGAATTGTTGGCGATAAATTAATTGGCCAGAAATATTGTAGATACTTATATCCATTGGTGACTTATCATCACTGTCAACTACTATTCTGCAGTCTTTGTAACTTGGATTTGGATATGTACTGATTTCAATTGGATTGGTTGAGCCAACTAAGTCATTGTTATGGTCATCGCTATCACCATTGCCATCATTGTCGCCATGGCCACCATGTCCATTGCCGTTCATGTTAATACCTATACCAATAATACTAAAATTCCCTTTACAGTAATTTACATTGTTAATACGTGCATGTACCGTCACATAATAAAACTTTCCAGTTTTTAGCATCGGGGCAACATTACTTAGCTTGCACCATCTTGTATTGGAGACATATCTTGCTATTGGATTTGACCCGCGCCCTTTCGCATCAGTTTGTATAAACGTGAAAACGTATTGGGGAATATCATTGCCATATGTTAAAACTAGTTCAGATTTAATACTATCATTTAAGGTGTAATTATATTTGTCGTTGTAGCACGATAGCAACTGAGGTTCCTTAATAGAACGAACAACAACTGGCGGTTGAACATAGGCCACATTATTAGCATCGTAACACGTTAAACCAACTGTTGCGGTATCTAAAATTGAACCTGATGCTCCATCCATTATGTATTCGATTTGTCGTGTAGTGGCACCGTTACTCCATTCGTATCGATCGTACCCTGAAGGGCCTATCAAAGTGAAACTAGCAGGCTTGCAACCTGTAAATATTCCGTTAGGAGCGGTAATCTGCGCGAATGAGTTGACGCTGCTGATTAGTAATAGAGAGAGAATTAATTTTTTCATGTGTGCTTGATTTGTTTTAGCAATTTGCGATGAATAATATCTTTTGCTCATAAGGATTTTGTGAAAATGATATTTTTTTAGGGTGAATGTCAACTTTTTTTAGGCCATTAGACTTTTAATTTGGTCAACAATGTTCAAAAAAGACCATAAATAAAGCTGAGTTTTCTTCTTTGAAAGATGTTAATAGCAACTCTAATAAAGAATTGAATAATACTCACTGCTTCACGAAACGTTTTGGTAAATTTGCTTCAGAAATAAAGAACTGTGAAAGCAAAAACACTAAAGCAAAATAAAGTAAACGTAGTAACACTAGGCTGTTCTAAAAATCTGGTCGATTCAGAAGTTTTAATGGGTCAGTTGAAGGCTAACCAATTTGACGTTACCCATGAGAGTACCAAGCAAGATGCAGCCATTGTTATCATTAATACCTGCGGATTTATTGATAATGCTAAACAAGAAAGCATCGATACAATCTTACATTTTGCAAAACAAAAAGAAGCAGGTAAAATTGAAAAGTTAATTGTGACAGGTTGTTTGTCGGAGCGCTATAAACCAGATTTAGAAAAAGAGATTTCCAACGTAGATGCCTATTTTGGAACGCGTGATTTGCCTTTACTTTTAAAAACATTGGGTGCGGATTATAAACACGAGTTAGTAGGTGAGCGACTTTTAACAACTCCTCGTCATTTTGCATACATGAAAATTGCCGAAGGTTGCGATCGACCTTGCTCGTTTTGTGCAATTCCTTTGATGCGAGGAAACCATATTTCTAAACCAATAGATGAGCTAGTTCAAGAAGCAAAAACATTAGCGGCGAATGGAACTAAAGAGTTATTGTTAATTGCGCAGGATTCTACTTACTACGGACTCGATCTATACAAAGAGCGAAAGCTTGCGGAATTAATGCAACGATTAGCAGACGTAAACGGCATTGAGTGGATTCGTTTGCATTATGCTTTCCCTGCTGGATTTCCAATGGATGTATTAGATGTGATGAAAGCAAATGAAAATATTTGCAATTATCTAGATATGCCTTTACAACATGTTAGTGATAATATGTTAAAGTCGATGCGCAGAGGTACAACACGTGAAAAGACGTATAACTTAGTTAATACAATTCGTGAAAAAGTGCCAGGTATTGCATTAAGAACAACCTTGATTGCTGGTTATCCGGGAGAGACTGAACAAGATCATGAAGATATGTTGCGATTTGTGGAGGACTTGAAGTTTGATCGTTTGGGAATATTTACCTACTCACATGAAGAGAACACACATGCGTATACGTTAGTAGATGATGTTCCACAAGATGTTAAAGTCGAAAGAGCGCAAGCAGTGATGGCTGCACAGGAATCAATTTCTGCGGAGCTTAATCAACAGAAAGTAGGTAAAGAATTTAAAGTTTTATTTGATAGAAAAGAGGATAATCATTTTGTAGGAAGGACAGAGTTTGATTCGCCTGAAGTGGATAATGAAGTGTTGATAGATGCAACAGATGCTTATGTACGTGTGGGGGATTTTGCAAACGTTAAAATTACTTCTGCCTCTGAATTTGATTTGTTCGGTGAGTTAATAAAATAAATCATGCGACATTATAAGGTTTCATTAAGTAACAGCAACTGGAAGAATAATCTTTTAGAAGATTATTTGAAAGGTTCTGATTTTTTGAAATCCTTTTATCAGTATGATCCGAAGTTTGAAAATCTTTTTAAAGCAATTGAGGAAAGAAAGAAATTTCCGGTTCAAAGAAATATGCTTGTTGATGTATTGCTTGAACAGAATAAAGATTTTTTGATTGCGAATGGATTAGCCGAAACAATTCAGTTATTTAAGTCCGAAAATACTTTTACGGTCACTACTGGACATCAATTAGGGATTGCTGGAGGACCATTGTTTTTCATTTATAAAATCATTACCACCATCAAGCTCGCGAAGCAATTAAATGAAAAATGTTCGAATGAAAAGTTTGTTCCTGTTTTCTGGATGGCTTCCGAAGATCATGATTTTGCTGAAATTGCAAGTATTCATGTTTTTAATAATAAGCTGACCTGGAATAATCCGGATGCTAATGGTGCTTGTGGTGAATTAGCCACTGATTCGTTACATCAATTAATTGAAGAATTAAAAAAGATCAATGGTGAATCGGCGAATGCAATTGAATTGAATAAAATCCTTTCTGAATGTTATCAGTCCGGATTAACTCTCGCTGAGGCAACAAGAAAATTTGTTTATTCTCTTTTAGGTAAATATGGAATTGTAGTCATTGATGCAAATGATGCTCGATTAAAAAAAGTTTTTTCTGAAATCATGCATGATGAATTATTCAATCATACAGCGTATCAGAAAGTTGTTGAGACATCAAACCGTTTAGCAGAAAAATATCGACCACAGGTTTTTCCAAGAGAGGTTAACTTGTTTTATAAAGATGAAAAGTTGCGTGAGCGATTTGTTGATAGACGAGATGGGATTTTTAATGTCACAAATACAGACCTATTTTTCCCAAAAGATATTTTAATCGATATGCTCGATAAATATCCTGAGCGATTTAGTCCGAACGTTGTTTTACGACCGTTATACCAGGAAAAAATATTACCGAATGTCGCCTATGTTGGTGGAGCGGGTGAGATTGCATACTGGTTACAGCTAAAATCATTGTTTGATTATCATCAGGTGTTTTATCCGATGCTGATAAATAGAAATAATGCATTGATTGTTTCTGAAAAATTATTGAAGAAAGCTTCTTCGGCAGGAATCAAAGATGACGAGTTGTTTCAAGACGAGCAATCATTGATTAAGCTTGTTTTGGAGCGCACTATTACAGAAGATTTTTCTGTGAAGTCATACGCAGAAACAGTAATAAATGAATTCGATTCAATAATTGAAAAAGCGAATTTGATTGATGCAACAATGGAAAAGTATATTCAATCAGAGCGACAAAAAACAATCAATGCTTTAGAGAATATTGAAAAGAAAATGGTGCAGGCAATCAAGAAGAAAAATGAAAACTCATTAAATGTTTGCAAGCAGATTGTTGATGAAGTATTTCCTCATAATCATCCGCAAGAAAGAGAGCAATCGTTAATACCGTTTTACTTGAAAGGTGGTGTAAGTGGTATTGATTACTTGTTTAATCATCTCGAACCATTAGACAGTAACATATTGGTTTTGGTAACTGAATAGAACTATGAAAAATAATACGCGCAATCCATTTAATTTAATTGTACTGGTATCTGCTTTAGGTTACTTTGTCGATTTGTTCGATTTGCAATTATTCAATTTGGTAAGTAAAGAAAGTTTGAAAGGAATTGGAATCGTTGATCCGAAGTTGATCGATCTTTACGATTATCAATTATTCCTTTGGCAAATGGGAGGCATGTTAGTCGGCGGAATTTTATGGGGAGTGCTAGGAGATAAGAAGGGAAGGAAATCAGTTTTATTCGGATCGATCTTATTGTACTCGTTAGCTAATATTGCGAATGCCTTTGTTTGGAATGTGGAGCAATATGCTTTCATGCGTTTTATTACGGGATTAGGTTTAGCTGGTGAGTTAGGTGCTGCGGTAACGTTAGTATCTGAAACAATGCATAAAGAGTCGAGAGGGTGGGGTACAATGTTGGTTGCAGTTGGTGGCGCTTTAGGTGCAGTTCTCGCCGCTTCTTTTGTTGGTCACGATTTAAGTTTTGGTCCATTTGCTAATTGGCAGGTTGCTTATATCATAGGTGGTGTATTAGGTTTACTATTATTATCACTTCGAGTAGGAACAATTGAATCAGGAATGTTTAAATCATTAAATGATAATGTTGGGATTAAGCGTGGTGATTTATTAATGATTTTTGGAAATAAGGAGCGCTTGTTAAAATATTTACTTTGTTTAGCAATCGGTATTCCTATCTGGTGTAGCGTTGGAATCTTGATGAAGTTCAGTGTTAAATTATCGGGTCCTGATTTGTTAAATATTATTGGTGGTCCTGCTTTGAT
>CAINEC010000084.1 GCA_903847585.1 uncultured Bacteroidota bacterium | reverse complement strand
GCAATTGACGTCTTCATTGGTTGTAAAAGGCGATGATACTACGAATACGGCCATGGCTAAAACAGTAGGACTTCCACTAGCAATTGCTGCTCGACATATTTTACGAGGAGATATTAAATTAAAAGGTGTTCAAATTCCTGTAAAAGCGGAATTATATGTTCCTATCTTGAAAGAATTAAGCGAAATGGGCATTTGCTTTTCAGAATCAGAAAGCTAGATAAAAGTCCTTAGTTAGGTTAATATACTCTTGCGTATATACGCGGCCGTTATCATCGGATTGAATGATTAATTCATCAATTATTGAATTGACTTGATTGGAATTGTTTACAAATTCCAAAAGAATACGTTTCGCTTCTTTCGTGTTTTTTGTTTTAACGAAAGTTAATCGTGAAAGTGCAAGTTCATTTTGGTTCGCAATAGCTGTTATTTTCTCTTGCTGATCAGCAGGAAGTATCAACGACAATCTCCCGTTAGCTATTAGTGAATTTTTAGCAGAAGAAATTAATTCATCATAAGGCAATAAAGCATCAGCAGAGCGTGCAATATCGCGCGACAAATTTTCCGAAGAGTAATACCCGGAAAAATATGGTGGATTAGAAACTATTAAATCGAATAATTGGTCCGAATGAAAATCTTGAATTTTCGAATGCACAAGTTGAAGTCGATTAGTCCACGGTGATGCATCAAAATTGATTTTCGCTTGTTGGTAAGCATTCGCTTCAGCATCTACGGCTGTTATATTCGCATTTGATCGTTGTGCGAGCATTAAAGCAATTAATCCAGTACCTGTTCCAATATCTAAAATATTATTAGCATTATCCGTATTCGTCCATGCACCCAACAAAACTCCATCCGTCCCGACTTTCATCGAGCATAAATTCTGCTGTACAGAAAACTGTTTGAAGTTGAAATGAGTGTTGGACATAATAAATTTTTAAAGCTTAATTAACTCAAATAAATTTTACTTTTTTAACAAAGTGAATAACTCTACATTAACATACAACATAACCCTTCCAATTTTCATTGGACGAAGTAATCCAATCTCCACAAGTGTATTTAAATATCTTGCTGCAGCTTTTCTTTCTACACCTAATTTCTTTGTCACAAATTCCACTTTACAGTAAGGGTATTCAAATAACAATTCGACTATCTCTTTTCGATAAATTTTAGGAGCGTTCTGTTGCACCATTAAAATAGCATCTTCTAATTGCAATCTGATTTTTGATATCCTTTCAATAGTATCTCTTGCTGTTAGTTCAAGTCCCTTAAGAATATACAATATCCATTCTTCCCATGCACCGCTTCTATTGACCTCATTGAGTAATCGATAATACTCCGACTTGTTATCAATAATATAGGAACTTAGATAAAGGATAGGAACATCAATAATTTTATTTAATATCAAATACAAAATATTGAGCAAGCGCCCAGTTCTTCCATTTCCATCATAAAATGGATGTATACTTTCAAATTGATAATGCAAAACAGCCATATTTATTAAAGGAGATAAATCACTGCTCTCATTGAAGTGCGTAATAAAGTCCGCCATTAATTCGAGTATTTCATCATGATTTTGAGGTGGCGTATAGACCACATTTCCTGTTTTATCATTCTTTAAAACAGTACCAGGCAACTTTCGTAAACCTGCATTATTCGCAACTAATAATTCTTGTATTTCGCAGATATTATTCAACTTAAGAAATCCCTGCTGATCAATTATTTTATAGCCTTCGAAAAGTGCTTTTCGATAATTGATAACCTCTTTTATTTCAGGAGACATATTAGAGTTTGCAGTTGTAATAGCTTGATACAATTCATCCTGTGTTGTAATTATATTCTCTATTTCCGAACTATCTTTTGCCTCTTGCAATACAATTGCATTAATTAGCATAGCCTGATTAGGAATCAGGTTCGCAATTCCTTTAAGTTCTGCAAGGGCAGCAATAGATTTGTTTACCTGCCTCAATATATTCATGTTCTCCACCAACGCTCGATCAGGAGGCAGTTTTGTTAATTTGGGATGTGGTGCAGAATGGTACATATAGTTTTAATATGTACCAAAAATACAATAATTGGTACACATAATCCAAGTGATAACCTAATCTAGTTGTGAACAAATACCGTCCAAAAATGGAAATGAGTTAATTCCAAGACAAAAAATTGGAATTTAACAATACTAGTCAAAATTTTTACTACTGAAATTCAATTATTTAAAATATTTTATAGTACCTTGTATTGCATAGTACTATAAAAATAACTTATGTTTGCACCCATCAAACAAAAAGCATGAGTAATCTCGAAAACACACAACAGCAAATGCGTAAAGGCGTACTAGAGTTTTGCATACTCGGCATTATATCGCAAGGAGAAGTTTATCCATCCGATATTATCAGTAAGCTAAAAGATGCCAAACTAATTGTAGTAGAAGGCACCCTCTACCCGCTTTTAACCCGTTTAAAAAATC
>CAINEC010000083.1 GCA_903847585.1 uncultured Bacteroidota bacterium | reverse complement strand
TTCAACATGGTAGGCTCAGAAGTTTTAAATACTACATTACCATCTAATGGAAATGGAACTTATCATATGGATCTATCGCATTTATCTCAGGGATTATATTTCGTAGAGATAAACAATGCAACTACTAAGACATTAAAGAAAATTCAGATTTTAAAGTAATCTGATTTTAAGTTCTTGATAAAAAGAGGGGTGTTAACGCATCCCTCTTTTTTTATTATTATGAGGAACTTTATTTTAACTTTGCATCGCTTATTATAAATCATCAATGAGACTTAGACTGCTTCTATTTTGTTTAGTTCCAATATTAGCATTTGGACAAACACATCGCTGTGTAACAGACAGTCTACATCGTCATAAGCTAAATACGGATGAACAGTATAAGCAACAGTTTTTGAGGAATTCAAAATTGGCTGAAGCTTATCAATTAATGAAGGTAGCGACTAATGATACCTTGTATACGATTCCAGTTGTTGTACATGTCATCTATCATGCAGATAATGCAGCAGTAGAAAATATTTCTGATGAACAAGTGCAAAGTCAGCTAGATGTTTTAAATGAGGACTACAATATCAGCAATGAAAACATCTTAGATGTACCTGCGGTTTGGCAACCCTTAGTTCGTAATAGTAAAATCAAGTTCGTATTGGCAAATACTGATACGAATGGAAATTATACCACAGGTATTACAAGAACGGCTACGAATATCACGAATGCATTTTCCATTTTTGATAATCGAATTTATAGTACTGTTGATGGAGGTAAGGATGCCTGGAACAGTATGTATTATTTAAATATCTGGGTATGTGAACTTGAAAATAATGTTCTTGGCTTTGCATCCTTTCCTGGAACAATTGCCAATAGCGATGGAGTGGTGATTAATTATAAAGCATTCGGGAGATTTAAGAATACAATTGCACCTTACAACTTCGGACGTACAGCCACGCATGAAATAGGCCATTGGTTAAATCTATTGCACATTTGGGGCGATGATAACGGAGCTTGCAGTAACGATGATGCAATTTCAGATACTCCCAAGCAAGCAAATTCCAATACACGCTGTCCTTCATTTCCAAAGACAGATGCTTGCACGGATACAGCACCAGGCATTATGTACATGAATTATATGGATTATACCGATGATAAATGTATGAGCTTCTTTACGAATCGTCAGGTAGAGCGAATGAAATTAGCCTTGGCAACTTCCAGAAATTCGTTAGTTGCTTCTAACGGCCTAGCATCGCCGAACATTAATCAAAAGGATATTTCAATTGATTCTATAGAAAATCCCGTTACTTATTCTGCTAATCGTTGCTTTCAACCCAAAGTTAAAATCAGAAATAACGGAAATGTTACCTGTTCGAACATTACATTTAACTATGCGATTTCTGCTGGTATATCAAAGAACTTTTTATGGAATGATTCGATTCAAGCAGGAGAAACAAAATGGGTAGAGTTAGATGAAATAGGAGGTGACCTAGGAAGTAATTTGTTTGAAGTTCGAATCGTGGATAATGATTACAATCATGTCAACAATTATAAAAGTTCATCATTCAGAATTAACAATTCATCTAATTTTAACTGCGCTATTTCATCATCGATTTCTATTTATCCGAATCCTGTAACCAATAGTGATGTATTAGCAATTAATACGAACTATACCGAAAGTCAAAAAGCCGCAATAAAGATTTATTCAAATGATGGGAAATTGGTTTATTCAAATGAATTTAAATTTAATCCACAGGACAAACTTGAGCTAAGTAATTTAAATCTAAGTGCAGGATTATATCAGTTGGAATTCAATGGCGATATAAACCATGAGGTTAAAAAGTTTGTTGTAGTAAATAAGTAATTAAAAGACATGAGATTTATTGAGGAGCAACTTGTAATAAGTGCAGACGAGCAAATAAAAAATATCAGTAAAAAAATTTTCGATGGAGAGCGTATAACAGATGAAGATGCACTCTATCTTTTTAACCACGGAGAGCTGTCAACCTTAGGTGTGCTTGCGAATCACGTACGTGAAAAGAAGAATGGTAAATACACCTTCTTCAATCGTAATTTTCATATTGAACCAACTAACTTATGCGTGTTCTCATGTAAGTTTTGTTCTTACTCGCAAGAATACAAACACAAAGAAGCAGGTTGGGAAATGACCATCGACCAAATGCTGGATAAAGTAAAAGCATACGATGGTGTTCCAATTACAGAAGTACATATTGTAGGTGGTGTTCATCCGAAAATGGATGCAACATTTTTTGGAGAGTTATTATCGCAAATTAAAAATCATCGTCCCGATTTACACATCAAGGCTTTCACGGCAGTGGAATTAGATTACATGTTCCGCAAAGCAAAAATGTCGACGAAGGAAGGAATGGAATATTTAATTTCTAAAGGATTAAATTCAATTCCAGGAGGAGGAGCCGAGATATTTGATGAGGCAACGCGATTAGAAATTGCTGGTGACAAATGTGATTCAGCGAAATGGTTAGAGATCCATCAAACAGCGCATGAGTGCGGCATTCGTAGTAATTGCACGATGCTTTACGGACATATAGAAACCTATGCTCATAGAGTAGACCATATGCGAAGATTGCGTGAATTACAAGATAAGACAAAAGGATTTCAAACGTTTATTCCATTAAAGTTTAGAAACTCTGATAATGATATGAGTCATGTGCCGGAAGTTTCTTTGATTGAAGATTTAAAAGTATATGCTATAGCCAGAATTTATCTTGATAATTTTGATCATGTAAAAGCATACTGGCCAATGTTAGGAAGAAGCTCTGCACAGCTTACGCAATCGTTTGGTGTGGATGATTTAGACGGAACCATCGATGATTCAACAAAGATTTATTCAATGGCAGGATCAGAAGAGCAGAATCCAACACTTTCAACAGATGAGTTAATTGATTTAATCAGACAAGCTGGAAGAACCCCTGTGGAAAGAGATACGCTTTACAATACAATAAAAATATACGAGTAATCTATTGCATTGCTTTTTTAGCAAGGTATAATGCAATAACAGAAAAGAATAAGTTGGGAATCCAAACTGCTAATAACGGCGACATACTTCCGTTAGTGGCGAATGTTTGACTGATTTGCATGAACATGATATAAGTAAAGCTTAAAAGGATACCTAACCCAATCTGCATTCCTATTCCGCCGCGAACCTTTTTACTTGATAATGATACACCAATCAAGGTTAAAATAAATGTTGCAAACGGAAAAGATGTCCTGCGATATAATTCAACCTGATACAAAGGAATTTCTTCAGAACCACGCTGCGTTTCTTCTTCTATGTATTTCTTTAGCTCGTAAGAGTCCATCGTTTCAATGTAATTGGAACGACGATTAAACTCATCCGGTTTAAAAGCAAGAGCAGTATCGATTTGATAACCTGATTTGATTGTTTCCTTCATACCATCAATCGAACGAATGAAATAATTCTCCACCTTCCATTTCGTTTTAGTACTGTCCCAGATTATTCTTTCCGACATTAACTTAGAAATCATTTTACCATTTTCAATCTTTTCCATCGAAAACTGATAACCAACCTTATCGACATTATTGTAGCTATCAAAATAAATAAATACACCAGGAGCAATCTGACGATGCACATGGCGATTTTTATAGACGAAAGGATTCTTGATATACTTCGTTTCAAAAGCTATTCTCGTCGAATTAGAATGCGGAATAACATAATTGTTCAAGTAGAGTGAAATACAAGTAATGACTGTGGCTCCAATCATATACGGAACTAATAATCGTTTGAAGCTAACACCACTACTTAAAATGGCCACAATCTCTGTAAGATTTGCCATTCGCGAAGTGAAGAATATCACAGAAATAAAAACGAACAGTGGACTAAATAAATTTCCGAAGTAAGGAATGAAGTTTAGATAGTAATCAAATACAATTGCTTTTAAAGGTGCTTCTTTCTCGATGAAATCATCGATTTTTTCAGAAATATCAAAAACTATCGCAATTAAAATTATTAACCCTAACGCAAAAAAGAAAGTCCCTAAGAACTTTCTGATAATATAGCGGTCTATTATTTTCATTTTCATCATTACAATCGTCGCGTAATGTTTTCAAGTATGACAGGTTTCCATTCAGAGAAAGTTCCATCGATAATTCTCTTTCTTGCTTCTTTCGCTAACCATAAATAAAATCCTAGATTATGAATGGATGCAATTTGAGCTCCGAGCATTTCATTATTCGAATTCAAATGACGCAAGTATGCTTTCGAATAATACGTATCGACATAAGTAGCACCATCTTCTTCGATTGGAGAGAAATCAGATTTCCATTTTTCGTTACGAATATTGATGATACCATTCTTTGTAAACAACATTCCGTTACGAGCATTCCGTGTAGGCATTACACAATCGAACATATCAACACCAAGTGCAATCCCCTCAATAATATTTGCAGGTGTACCAACTCCCATTAAATAGCGCGGTTTATCCTTCGGAAGAATATCAGTTATTTGATCAGTGATTTCGTACATCATTTCAGCAGGTTCACCAACCGATAATCCGCCAATTGCATTTCCTGCTCTTTCTTTGGATGCAATAAATTCTGCACTCTGCTTTCGTAAATCTTTATAGGTGCTTCCTTGAACTATTGGAAATAAATTCTGCTCATAACCATAAAGCGAATTGGTATTATCGAAATGATTGCAGCAGCGCGTTAACCAACGATGTGTCAACTCCATTGATTTTTTTGCTTCAGCATATTCGCAAGGGTAGGGAGTACATTCATCGAAAGCCATGATGATGTCACCACCAATACTTCGTTGAATATCCATTGCTCTTTCTGGCGTGAACAAATGTTTAGAGCCATCAATATGCGAACTAAACTGAACACCTTCTTCTTTAATTTTACGAATACCTGATAAAGAGAAAACCTGGAATCCACCGCTATCCGTTAAGATAGGACCATCCCAATTCATAAACTTATGCAAACCACCCGCGGCTTCAAGAACGGATGTCCCTGGCCGTAAGTAAAGGTGATAGGTATTACCTAAAATGATTTGCGCTTGAATATCATTTTTTAATTCACGCTGATGAACAGCTTTAACAGTCCCTGCTGTCCCAACAGGCATGAAGATGGGCGTTTCAATCACACCATGCGCAGTTTCAAGTAAACCAGCACGCGCCTTTGATTGAGGGTCGCTATGTTGAAGAGTAAATTTCATTCGTTAAAATAGAGTGTAAATTTAGGAAATAAAAGCCACTATACTTTCTGTCCAGTTAACGCTCTTAAAACCACCGATGCACAAGTAGCTCCGAAAGTAGCAGGCAGATAGGAGATAGTTCCGTATGCTGATTTTTTGAAGTTCGTGCCGTCTGTTTTTATCAGTGATTCTTTTACAATATGCTCATCGGAAAAGACCGCTTTAATTCCTGTAAAAACTCCTTTACGATGCAAGCGTTTACGAACGTATTTTGCCAGTCGACAAGTATGTGTTTCAGAAATATCAGTTACGCGTAATCGAGTAGGATCGAACTTACCACCAGCGCCCATTGAGCTAACGATATTTTGCTTTTTCGCATAGGCAGTTGTCAACACCATAATTTTAGGAGTAATCGAATCGATGGCTTCAATTACATAATCGTATTTGATGGATAAAAGTTCTTCCACCATTTCAGGCATAATGAACGATTGCACCACTCGTAATTTCAAATCAGGATTAATAGAAAGTAAACGCTCTTGCATAATCACAGCTTTCGGCTCACCGTGGTTGGTTGCTAAGGCAGGTAACTGACGATTGCGATTAGTAGGATCAACTACATCACCATCAACAATGGTCATTTGTCCAACACCACCACGCGCAATAAACTCTGCAGCATAAGACCCCACACCTCCAAGACCAATCACTAAAACATGTTTATGCTCTAGTTCTTGAAGTTTTTCCTTTCCTATTAATAATTCCGTTCTTGATAACCAGGAGCGATCCGTCATTTTTTAAAAACTGTTTTATAGTTCTGATAAACGATTTCTTTTAACGTTGCAACTTCCATCGATTTGATTTCCGCAGCAGCTGCAAAAATATCATCAATTGCAATAGTGTTGTTATCTGTTTCTAAAAAGATTTTATCGTTGGGTGTTTGTAAAAATGTCTCTATTAAATGAGCTTCGCGTTTTAGTAAATGATGTCCAAAAGATAGCCACATTCCAGCGTTTAATAAATCCTTTGCAATAGCCCATTTTAGGCGAGTGCCGTGAATGATCCAAGGCTGAGAAGGATTTAGGTCAAGTTTTATTTTCAAAAGCTCTTCATGCGATTTGACCTGATGAATAATCAATGGTTTGAAATATTTCTCTGATAATTGAATCTGACTTTTAAATATTTCTATTTGATATGCATAATCAACATCAATGATTTTATCTAATCCGCATTCACCAATAGCGAAAAAATTATCGTGATTAATTAGTTCTTCTAGTATTGATAAGTTGCTTGCTGAATTTTCATTCTTCAAATACCAAGGATGTAGCCCGATACTAAATATTTGATTGATTAACTCAGGATTATTCAAATACTCATTCACATCTAAACTTCTCACCGAAATTATATCGGCACGATTTGAAAAATGATGTGTATGAATATCGACAAACGGAATCATTTGTTTGCAATTGTTTTATTGTAATGCTCTATGATTAAGTCTGGACGTTTAATAGAATCAAACAACCATTGCTGGTATAATTCAGCTCTGTCGGATTTACTCAGTTGCCAACTCACATTACTTTCTTCCAATCGCTTTCTTAAATCATACAAGGCAATAGAGCATGCCACCGATACATTTAAACTTTCTGTAAATCCTTGCATCGGAATAATTACACATTCATCAGCAGCAGCCATTAACTCCTCCGAAACACCTCTTTGCTCTTGTCCCATGACCAACGCAATAGGTTTATCAAACGTTAAATCAGCAATGGATTTACTAGCAGCATGCGGAGAGACCGCCAC
>CAINEC010000082.1 GCA_903847585.1 uncultured Bacteroidota bacterium | reverse complement strand
GACCTTAAATTTCTACTTTTGTCTCGGGGTAAGTCTTATACGACCAGCTCCCTCGAACCTCCCCAGGACCGGAAGGTAGCAAGGATAAGTGGTTGAGCGGTGCGATGTAAGTAGCTTGCCCCATTTTTTATTAAAAAAGGGCTGTTTTTAACTCTGTAATTTTCCCTGTTACTACTTGGTTATTTCCATTAAATTTGTATCGATGAACGAAAACAAACCTTCGCCCTTTACCCATTTGTTTAACTACGGAGCAATTTGCGGCCTGGCCATGTTTGCTATAACATTATCACTTTGGATTTTCAACATATTTCCTTTAGGCACTGCCTCTTTTTACTTTTCGTGGATTCCGCTAGTGTTTATGTACGTAGCTACAAAAATGCTACGGGAGAATTTTCTCAGAGGTGCTATCACCTATTGGGGAGCATTTAAAGCTCAAATGCTGGTTATATCGAGTTACGGAGTTCTCTATGTTCTACTAATCTACATTTTTGGAAAAATTATTTACCCTGACCTTGTAAGCGATTATATTCAGGTATACCTGAAAGAGCTATCACTTTCGAAGAAGGAAATGTATCAGGTATTAGGACAAGGTTACGAAGCCTACGAAGACAGAATGATTGATGAGATAAAGAAGTCAACATTAACTTCAATCTTATTTAAAGAATACTTTAACAAATTAGCTGGAGGTGCTTTTTTTGCTCTCATCCTCTCTTTCATACTAAAACGTATTAATCCTATTGCGCATGTCGAAAGCAAGTCTTGATTTATCGGTTATCATTCCTCTCTATAATGAAGATGAATCATTGCCAGAATTAGCCGCTTGGATCGAAAAAGTGGTTAATGCCCATGGCTATAACTACGAAGTAATATTTGTAGATGATGGTAGTAAGGATAAGTCCTGGGACGTTGTTTGCCATTTGGCTACTAACAATACCTGCATGAAAGGAATTCGATTTAATCGTAATTACGGTAAGTCGGCAGCGTTACAAAAAGGTTTTGAAGCAGCTTCTGGACGTGTAGTTATTACGATGGATGCTGACTTACAAGATAGTCCTGATGAAATTCCTTCACTATACCACATGATTACACATGATGGTTACGATTTAGTTTCTGGATGGAAGCAAAAGCGCTATGATCCAATTTCTAAAACTATTCCTACTAAGCTATTCAACTATGCAACCCGTAAAATGTCGGGCATTAACAATCTTCATGATTTCAACTGCGGATTAAAAGCCTATCGTTATGAAGTTGTAAAAAGCATTGAAGTATATGGCGAAATGCATCGCTATATTCCAGTGATTGCCAAGTGGGCAGGCTTCTCGAAGATTACTGAAAAAGCAGTAGAACATAGGGCTAGAAAGTACGGCGTTACTAAATTTGGTTTAGAGCGATTTGTGAATGGATTTTTAGACTTAATGTCAATCATGTTCGTATCTCGTTTTGGTAAACGTCCAATGCATTTCTTCGGATTAGTTGGTACATTGATGTTTGTTGCAGGATTTGTTTTATCAGCCTATCTAGGTGCTTCGAAACTTTATGCAGTAAGTATGAATTTACCCGCTCGTCTGTTAACAGAAAGACCTTCGTTTTATATTTCATTAACGTGTATGATTATCGGAACGCAGTTATTCTTAGCGGGATTTATCAGTGAGTTAATCGGACGAAATAGCACAGAGCGCAACACTTATTTAATTCAAAGTACCGCTAACTTATAATTGCGGATAGCCGGACTGTTATGGAATCGAAGAAGATCATCATTGTAGGTCCAGCCCACCCTTTCAGAGGTGGAATTGCTACGTTTAATGAACGGATGGCATTTGCGCTTCAAGAAGCAGGACATCAGATTGAGATTGTCAACTTCACCACTCAATATCCCGGATTTTTATTTCCAGGTAAAACACAGTTCACTTCCGACCCGGCACCATCCAATCTTAAAATTACTCGATTAATCAGCTCGATAAATCCATTTTCATGGTTTAGTACTGCTAGTTATATTCGTAAACAAAACCCTGATTTAGTATTGCTTCGCTTTTGGATTCCTTTCATGGGACCAGCATTAGGAAGTGTAGCTCGCCTACTTGGATCTAAAATAAAAATTGTTGGCTTCGTAGATAATTTAATCCCACATGAAAAACGGATAGGCGATACGTTATTATCAAAGTATTTTGTGAATGGATGTAGTGGTTTTATCACCCTATCTAATCAGGTGAAGAATGAAATTGCTACTTGGACCACCGCAAAATGTTTAATGTCGCCACACCCAGTGTATGACCATTACGGTGATAAATCAACGAAGGAAGAATCATGTTCGAAATTAAATTTGAATCCTGATTACAAGTACATTTTATTCTTCGGGTTTATCAGAAATTACAAAGGCCTTGATTTATTAATTAAAGCTTTTTCTGAAAGTAATCTCCGAAGTAAAAACTATAAACTTCTGATTGCAGGAGAATTTTACGAGGATGAAAAACAGTATTTGGAATTAATTACCTCATTGCAATTAGCAGATTTCATTGAATTACATT
>CAINEC010000081.1 GCA_903847585.1 uncultured Bacteroidota bacterium | reverse complement strand
AATTTTTTAATCGACTTCACTCGTATTTTTAATTAACAAGTTGAAAATTAGGACTTGTTTTTAGCTAAATGTTCCTACTTTTATTGCACTATTAACGCAAATACAATATTTTATGTTTTTCATCCGCCTAATTTTAAATTTACGTAGGTTTGTACTCTATCTTAGTTGAATATGTCAGTAGAATTAAAACAGCAAAAGCTGAAAGTATCCAATATGGCAGAGCATTTAATTGGCTCTGAAATTATAAAGCTCGCAAACGAAGTAAATGAGTTAATAAAAAAGGGTGAACCAATAGCCAACCTTACCATCGGTGATTTTGATCCTTCCGTTTTTCCAATCCCGGCATTACTTCGCGATGAAATCATTAAAGCGTATATGGAAGGCCATACCAACTATCCTGTGGCTAATGGTATGCCCGACCTGCGCAAACAGGTGTCATCATTTATCAAACGTTTTCAGAACCTCGATTATTCTGCAGATGAAGTTTTAATTGCTGGCGGAGCTCGTCCCGTTATCTACGGAATTTATTCTACCATCATCGATCCAGGAGATAAGGTAGTGTATCCTGTACCAAGCTGGAATAATAATCACTATTGTCATTTGATGCAAGCTAATGGCGTTGCAGTAGAAGTGTTTCCAGAAAACAATTTTATGCCTACTGCTGATAATCTTCGACCTCATTTGAAAGATGCTCGTTTATTGGCACTTTGCTCTCCACAAAATCCTACTGGCACTGTAATGTCGGAAGAGCAATTGCGTGCTATATGCGAATTAGTAATTGAAGAAAATAATACTCGTAATGCTGATGAGAAGCCATTGTACATTATGTACGATCAGATTTATTCTGCATTAACATTCGGCGATAATAAACATTACGATCCTGTATCGCTCTATCCTGAATTAAGACCGTATACGATTTTTGTTGATGGTTTATCAAAGTCGATTGCAGCAACTGGTATTCGTGTAGGTTGGGCATTCGGACCTGCCACTATCATCGACAAAATGAAGTCAATCCTTTCTCATATTGGAGCATGGTCGCCGAAAGCAGAACAAATTGCATCAGCTCGTTTCATGGCAAACCATCAAGAATTTGATAAGTATATTGATTCATTTAAGAAGGATGTGTTTGAAAGACTAGAAGCGTTTTATCAAGGATTTCAATCGATGAGTTCATTAGGAGTAAATTGTATTGCTCCAATGGCTGCAATTTATTTAACAGTTCAATTCGACATTAAAGGTAAAACAACATCATCAGGTAAAGTGCTTTCAACATCTGAAGATATTACCGAATTTATTTTGAATGAAGCCAAGATGGCTGTTGTTCCATTCTCAGCATTTGGTGCAGCGAAGGATTCAACATGGTATCGATTGTCAGTAGGAACCTGCAAAACAGATAATATTCCTGTGATGATGACAGCATTGAAAAATGCGCTCTCATCCTTGAAATAATAGAGTAACTAATTTTAAACATTCGCGTAATACGCGAGTTGAAATTTTACTATGAAAAATAATTATTGCGTTATTATGGCAGGCGGGGTAGGCAGTAGATTCTGGCCTATGAGCCGCAATGCTCATCCTAAACAATTCCTGGATATTCTTGGTACTGGCAAATCACTTCTGCAACAAACCTATGAACGTTTTTTAAGTGTTTGTCCGAAGGAAAATATAATTATTGTTACCAATGCAGATTATTCTTCATTGGTGCAATCACAATTACCAGATATTAATGCTGATCAAATTTTAGCGGAGCCTTTTCGTAAGAATACGGCTCCTTGTATTTTGTATGCTGCAAAAAAAATTGCACTGCGAAATCCAGATGCAAATATTGTTGTTGCACCAAGTGACCATGTAATTTTAAAGGAAGAAGCTTTTATCCGTGCTATTCAAGAAGGATTATCATTTACAAGTGATAAAGACGTTCTGTTAACGCTAGGAATTCAACCAAGTCGCCCAGATACAGGTTATGGTTATATTCAATTCATCGATGATAAGTCTACTGCAGAAAATAAAATTTCTAAAGTGAAAACTTTTACCGAAAAACCAAACCTTGAAATGGCAAAATTCTTTTTGCAGTCAGGAGAGTTTTTATGGAATGCAGGTATCTTCCTTTGGAATGCTAAATCAATTCTGAAAGCATTTGAAATGCATCTGCCAGATATGTATGCAATTTTTGATGCAGAAGAAAATATTTACAACACAGAAAATGAAGCTGCCTTTATTCATCAGGCATTTCAGCAATGTGCAAATATTTCCATCGACTTTGCCGTGATGGAAAAAGCAACAAACGTACATGTGATGAGTGCTGAATTTGGTTGGAGTGATTTAGGAACTTATGGTTCTCTATACGAACATGTCAAGCACGATGAAAATCAGAATGCCATTGTTGGAAAGTATGTGATGACATACGATACAAAAAACTGTATTGTCAATGTGCCTAAAGATAAGTTAGTAGTATTACAAGGCCTAGACGACTATATCGTTGTTGAGTCAGACTCCATCTTGTTAGTTTGTAAAAAATCAGATGAGCAACAAATCCGACAGTTTGTAAATGATGTGAAGTTAAAGCGAGGAGATAAATTCGTTTAACCAACATGACATCAATAAAAAATACATTCTTAAAATGGAGTTCTTATTTTCGTTCTACGGGTGTGTTGCTTTTAGTTGTTACGGCTGTTTCTTTATTCTTATCTAATTCAGCTTATTCAGAAAATTATATTCTTTTCTGGAATCTGGAACGTTTTACTTTTGCGGGACATAAAGCAGATTTTCTTTTTATCATCAATGATTTCTTGATGGCTATTTTCTTTCTGAATGTCGGATTGGAAATCAAGCGAGAACTTATCATTGGTGAGCTTTCATCATTTAAAAAATCCATTACTCCAATTATTGCAGCTATAGGAGGAATGCTTATTCCCGCTTTGATTTATTACGCATTAAATTTTAATACGGAATTAGAAAAAGGGTGGGGGATTCCTATGGCAACAGATATCGCATTTGCTGTTGCCGTTATTAGTTTAGCTGGCAAGCATATTCCTGCTGGATTAAAACTCTTCTTAATGTCGCTTGCCATTATCGATGATCTCGGAGCTGTGATCGTCATCGCTGTATTTTATAGTCAACATTTATTCTTGAATTTCTTATTGTATGCAGCAGTTGTTTTTTGTTTGATGCTTACAATGAATTTTTTGAAAATTAAAAAACCGATTTTTTACCTATTACCCGGACTCCTTGCATGGTATTTAATTTTATGCTCCGGCGTACATGCAACTATTGCAGGTGTTGTAACGGCATTTTTTATTCCGTTAAAAGATAATAGCGGTACAGGGTCGCCGTTAGAACGACTTCAAAATGCGTTAAATATTCCAGTTGATTATTTAATTCTTCCATTATTTGCAATGGCTAATACTGCTATGCTCATTGAATTTAATTCATTTGGCGAGTGGTTTAATTTGGCTACAATTGGTGTTTGTCTAGGTTTGATGTTCGGTAAGCCATTAGGAATTTATTACGCTACTAAACTTGTGGTAAAAACGAATATTGGAAAGCTTCCCGAAGGATGCGATTTTACACATATTGCAGGAGCAGGAATGCTCGGAGGCATAGGATTTACTATGTCGATTTTTATCCTCATGCTTGCCTTTCCTAATCACGAAATTCAAACAACAGTTAAATGCGCTGTGTTAATTTCATCATTAATTATGGGAGTGGCTGGATTTACAATGCTACGAAAAGAGCGAGCAATAGCATAATCACTTTTTGCTGTAGTTGCTAAACCACGACTTTATTTTAATCGAGAGTACTCCAAAAATCGCTTCTTTAAAAATACCGCCGCTCATTTTTGATTGGCCTTCACTTCTGTCGGCAAAAATTATGGGTACTTCAACAATCTTAAATCCTAATTTCCAAGCTGCAAATTTCATTTCAATTTGAAATGCATAACCTGTGAATTTAATCTTGTCAAAATTTAAAGCTTCTAATACCTTTCTTGAATAACATTTAAATCCTGCAGTGGTATCGCGGATAGTCATACCCGTTACAATGCGTACATACATCGATGCGAAGTACGACATCATAACACGACCCATAGGCCAATTCACTACATTAACACCTGTTATATATCGTGATCCGATACTTAAGTCTGCATTGCCATTCGAACAAGCATCTCGCAGTCTGATTAAATCATTTGGATTATGAGAAAAGTCGGCATCCATTTCAAAGATATATTGATACTCTCTTTTTAATGCCCATTTAAATCCATGTATATAAGCAGTTCCCAAACCTAATTTCCCACTTCTTTCTTCTATGTAAATTCTGTCAGGGAACTGTTTAATATAATCTTTTACAATGCCCGCTGTTCCATCTTTCGAATTATCATCAATTATTAATACATCAAACGAAAAAGATAGTGCCATAAGCACATCCAACATCTTTCCGATGTTTTCCTTTTCGTTGTAAGTTGGAATAATAATTAATGAATCAGACATGACAATTGTTTAACGCAAAAATTATTGTTTTAATATCCACGCAAAAATTAATGGAGCTACAATTGAAGCATCCGACTCCACAATAAATTTAGGAGTATGAATGTCTAACTTACCCCAAGTAATTTTTTCATTCGGTACAGCTCCTGAATAAGAACCATAGCTTGTTGTTGAATCACTAATCTGACAGAAATAACTCCAGAAAGGAATATTTTCCATTTCCATATCCTGATATAACATTGGTACTACGCAAATAGGGAAGTCGCCAGCAATACCACCACCAATTTGGAAAAATCCTACTCCTTTACCTTCTGAATTTTTAATATACCAGTCAGCTAACCACGTCATATATTCAATACCACTCTTCATAGTTGAAGGATTCAAAATTCCTTTAATGCAGTAGGAAGCAAAAATATTTCCCATAGTGCTATCTTCCCAACCTGGAACGATAATCGGTAAGTTTCTTTCTGCAGCCGCTAACATCCAGCTATTCTTCGGATCAATCTCATAGTATTGCTCCATCTCTTTACTTAAAAGCATTTTGTACATGTACTCATGTGGGAAAAATCGCTCACCTGCATCTTGCGCATCTTTCCATTGCTTGAAAATATGTTTTTGAATACGACGAAATGCTTCCTCTTCAGGAATACAAGTATCTGTTACACGGTTATAACCACCTTCTAATAATTCCCATTCATCCTGAGGACTTAAATCACGATAATGTGGTACACGCTTATAATGAGAGTGAGCAACCAAATTCATGATGTCTTCTTCTAAGTTCGCTCCTGTACATGAGATGATATCTACTTTGCCAGCTCTAATCATATCCGCTAATGATATTCCTAACTCAGCTGTACTCATTGCACCCGCAAGTGTAATCATCATTTTACCGCCCTCTAATAAATGGGTCTCATATCCTTTGGCAGCATCTACCATGGCAGCAGCATTAAAATGTAAATAATGCTTCTCCATGAATTGTGAAATTGGTCCTCTTTGCATATTATTTTGTTTGAGGGGCAAAAATAAGGATTAAATACCTTTCAATGAAAGAATGTGTCTATTAAAAAGCTGTTAATTCTATGCTTGATTCAGGCTGTTACTTTAGTAATGTCAACTCTTAAAATTTTTTGAGTTGAGTCTGTCACCTTATAACGATCGTCAATTCTGTATCCCGCAACCCAGATTATTTGTTGGTTGCTACATAAAAGCGGAATCTGTTTTTTGTCGAAATCGTTTATCTTCTCGTCAATAAAAAAATCACTCAGTAACTTTTTCCCTTTCATTCCCAGCGGATAAAAATAATCGCCCTCACGGTAGGTCCTTAGTTCAAGAGGAAATTGAATTTTATGTTGATCAATTAATGCAGTGGATTTTAATTGAGTTTTTAATTCAATATGTTGATTAGGAATTTCACGAAAGTTAAATTCAAGTTGATTAAATATTGCTGGCTTGCTGATAGTATCAATTTGAAAAGAAGCTGTATTAATAATTTCACTTTTCTTAATTAGAATACTTCTTCTATCAATGAGCGCGATATGATTTTCACTGTAGAATTTTTTTCCTGATGCGAGTTTTGTATCAAGCATCTGAACACAGTTTTGAAAATTGAATCCATAGGAATTTATTAAATGAAACAATAAAACTGATGGCTCATTCTCTTTAATCAATAAATCACTATCGATTTTTAAAATCCCATTTTCGTTACTACAAAGTTGTGATTTTTTTTGCTGAATAAACTCTCTAAGTATACTGTTATTATAACGTGTAATCTCTGCAAATTGCAACAAATTATTTTCCGCTGATGGAAACTGTTTTTCTAGTTCAGGAATAATGATATTACGAATAAAATTTCGCTGGTAATCTGATTTTTCATTGCTGCTATCTTCTCTCCATTCAATTTTATTTTCTTTCGCGTAGTTGATTAGCTCCTGCTTTGAATAGTCCAGTAAGGGTCTGATGATATTGTTTTTAAAAAACGACATGCCCTCCCATGAAAAACTACCTTTCCCTCGGAGAATGTTTAATAATATGGTTTCCGACTGATCGTTTTTATGATGCGCAACGACTAAGTATTGTAGTTTTTTGTTTTGGATAATTTCATAGAACCAATTGTATCTTAACTCGCGCGCAGCCATTTGAATCGAAACGCCTTTTTCTTTGGCATAAAGGGAAGTGTCGAATTTTTTTCCGTTAAAGACTATATCATATTGCAAACAAGTTTTTTTAACGAACAAATAATCTTTTTCGCTTTCATCTCCTCTCAGATTAAAATTGCAATGCGCTACTTCAAAATCAATTTTTGATTTTTTAAGTAAGTGTAATAAAACCATAGAATCAACACCACCAGAAACAGCCAACAATAATTTAGAGGATTGAAATCTCTTCATCAAATTTTGCAATTGTTGTTCAATAATTATTGTTTGACTCATGGATTATACAAATTTATTTCAGTTTGATTAATTCCCAACAATTGAAGATTAGCATTTGCTTTTAATAAGCACTCGTTGTATTCATCAATGGCAATACTCTGAACAGTAATCGCACCCCCCGCAGCAATCATAGCTTCATTTTTATCTGAATTATATAGTATACTTCTGATAACTACATTGAAGTCAAAGTCACCTTGTGGATCGATGTATCCAACAGATCCGCTAAAAAGTTCCCTTGAAAAACACTCCACTTCATCAATGATTTTAATCGCGCTCAACTTTGGCGCCCCCGTCATAGATCCCATCGGAAAAAGTGCTTTAATGATATCGGAAAATGTAATATTCTCTTTTAATTGTGCCTCAATAGTGGAAATCATTTGAAATACCTGTGGGAACTCATAAACCCCAAATAATTCTTTAACCTTGACGCTTCCTTTTATGGCGACTTTACTCAAGTCGTTGCGTGTTAAATCAACAATCATCACATTTTCTGCTCTTTCCTTTTCACTTTGATAAAGTTGAGATTTTAAACGTTCATTTTGCTTAGTATCGCCTGACTTTTTTATTGTTCCCTTCATTGGATAACATGAAATTTGTTGTCCGGTTTTTTTAATAAATCGTTCAGGACTTGCGCAAAGCAAGTAGTTATTTTTAATTTTAAAAAATGTTGATAATGGAGCAGGAGAGATTGATTTTTGTTTTAAATATATATCAATTAAATCAAGAGTGTCTGTTTTGATAATAAAAGGTATACAATAATTGACTTCATAAATATCGCCCCTGTGAAGATAATCTTGAATTTTTTTAAACTGAATTTGATAATCGCTAAAGTTAACGTATTGAGTAAGAAAATTTGACTCTTTGTTTTTGTCTATAAAATGGACATTGTTATTTAATTCTACTGCCGATTGTATTAAGCTGTAATTTCCATGAATTGTTAGCTCATCGTTTTTTAATGTAACAACTGTTTCAGGAATAAAAATCGTCAACAAATTAAAATCAAAGAGTTGCTTATGTCTTGATTTAATATTTGGATATATAGAATTAAATAGATTGTAATTTAGTTCGACAAATTTCCATTCATTGTAAAAATTAGATAGAAAATCATCTACAACTTCAATGTTCTGGTTGTTCAAACTAAAAGTGGTTTTCGCACCGACCCCAGCGATGAAATCATAACCTTTTTCATTCACATTTTCTAATCCGGTTTCCAGAATTGCGAAATATTGAAAATTTTGCCCGATAGACAACAGATTTTTCTTCAGCAAATGTGCTTCAGTTGGCGTAACTTTTTTAGAAAAAAAGGGTTTCATAGGCCTCGCGAAGTTAGGATGAAAATCCAAATAGAAATCAAATCATTTAAAATTCGTAAATAGTTGAAAAGCAATAACAAAGGGTTGAAGAAGGGCTCTGATCACAATATTTCCACTCGCCAAAAGAATTGGGTTGTTGACCTATCAAATAAGGCACTTGGGTATTTTTTATGGATTTCCTCTTTAAAAACACTTGATAAAGTTGTTTCAGATTTTTATATTTACCTCGAATTTGGAGAAAGATTCTTCAATCAAGTGCTTCTTGCCCTTAACAAATCAGTCAATAAAAACACAAAAATTCCTATCGGAAAAACTATTCTGAATGTGAATTTATCGAGTAAAAAAATGTATTGCGTATGAAAAACAATTACTTGTTTAGCTATCTAAAAAAAGGAATGAGATCCGTTACGTTTCTCCTTTTTGTTTTGGCAGTAGTGAGTTCAATCGACTCATCAGCTCAGGTCGTAACTCAAACAGAAAGTGTTGAAGGAAACTTCTTCCCTATGCCAGGTTGGAAAACCAGAAAAGGGGTGGTTGCTGAATTCTCAAGAATTGCAGCCGCTTCAACTACGGCTCCAACTGTATCAGCACTAACCATTGGAACTTATTCTACTGGAGGTGCGGCTGCGGCTGTTACAGGTGGTGGAAGTAATGTCATTATGCTTAATAGTTTTGTATCGAGCACAGATACCGCTTACTTAATCTCTAAACCATTTGATTTTAGTAATAACGGAGGGGTGAGCCCAACATTTAGTTTCTGGGTATACAGAGATGCAGGATATCCAGGTGTTAACGATCGCCTTGAAGTTTTTTGGTCAGGCGTTTCTCCTGGTCCTGGTGCAGTTTTAACACCGATTAATCATCAAGGTTCAAGTAATGTGATTCCTCGTTTAACAACATCATTTCCTACAGCTATTAATGGTGCAGGGTGGTATGAGTTCAAATTTACATTACCTGCTGCAACTTATAATTCGAAGCGCAACTATTTTGTAATTAAAGGTATATCAGCTCTTGGTAACAATATGTACATGGATAAATTTACAGTAAATACGTATCCAACTACAATGCTTGCTACTGATGTTCAATTCGACTTAGTTCAGCAGAATGGAGCGACAACTTCGCAAGGTGCAACTAACCAGTGGATTTTAGGAGTTCGTTGCGTTGTTGGTGGTAACTCTGGTTGTGGAGCATTAACAACTGCAGGGGTAAATAATCCGGTAAAGTTAGACTCGTTATTATTCAACACCAATGGTTGTAGTAATATTTTGACGGACGTTTTAAATGCGAAAGTTTATTATACAGGAGGTTATGATCAATTTAATAATACCTATATCTCTCCATTCCCTGCAGCCACAGGTATAGCGGGAACTTCATATCCTAAACCAATATACGGGAGTACATTAACTGGAGGTCAGATTGCAACCAATTTGGATTTTCAAAACGCTGCGGGTAGTTGTTTTTACTTAGAATATGATACCACGTATTTCTGGTTGGTGTATGATATGAAAGCAACAGCAGGTGGTGGTAATTATGTGGATGGCGACTTTAGAGGTGCGGTTGTCGGTGGACCTACTACATGTCCGTCGCCTGTTGGGTCTGCATCTTGCATAACCGCTACAACTACAACTTATACATTAGTAGGCGCATGTCAGATAGACATTCCTTATTGCGTACCTACGTATTCATTAGGTACATCTTGGCAAAATTATACGAATAATGATTATATCCATGGTGTTTCATTAATTGGATATGGAGGTACAGCTATTAATGCTACAACGAATGCAGTAGCATTACAATTGCCGACCTTAGCTTGTTTCCCAAGTTGTCGATTTGTAAAGCATCCACCAGATTATGAATATCGTAGCCCGACCGTAGTTGGTAATACCGTTACACTACAACAAGGCATTACATACAGTATTACTGTACAAGTGGGTACTTACAACAGTGGAAATGCAATTTCAGCATGGATTGATTTCAACAGAGATGGTACATTTGATAATTTACCTATGACTTGGGCAGGTGCCGCAGGGACAAGTGCATATACAGGAGAGCGTTTAGGTTATGCTAATCTTACTGCATTAGGTACAGCAACATGGACCTTTACAGTTCCTTCTACAGGTGCGATTCCTGCTGCATTCCAAGGTTCAACCCGTTTACGTGTTAGAGAGTGGTTTGCTGCATCTTCTACATCGATGCATCCTTGTAATTCAGGTACTTGGGGCGAGTGTGAGGACTTTATTGTAACAATTATTCCTAATTGTAGCGCAGCCTATAAGTTATGGTTGGGTAATACAAATGATTGGAACAATCCAGCAAATTGGTGTCCATCTGTTCCAACAATTACCGATTCAACGGTTATAAACCGTGCTATTGTAAATCCAGGAACGAGATCATATAAATATCCTATCATTAAATCAGGGGTTTTAGCTAATTGTAAATCGTTAACTATTTCAAATCAGGACTCATTATATATTGATGCTCCAAACCCAGGATCAACAGCATTAAAGATTGCCGGAAATTTGAATAACAATGGATTCATGAATGTTGTTGGGGCATATAATCCAACCAACAATGCCGTATTCCCGAGTTCGACAGGTGCGCTACTAAACTATTTGATGACGCCATTATGTGGTAAGACCTATAAAGCGGCTCAATCACAAATTATTTATTTAGCAAGTGACTTATCTTTACTTGGAATGCAGGCTGGAGATAAGATTACAGCAATACAATTAAATGTTAAGAATAATGATTTAGTTGTTCCTACGCGTTATTATCAAAACTTTGCAATTGGTTTTGCAAATACAGCTATTGGCTCATTTACTTCAACAGTACCTATTGCTGGAGTAACAAGTGTATATACTAACGCTAACCAACCAATAGTATTTGGTGTGAACACATTTACTTTAGGAACACCAATCACATGGGATGGTGCAAGTAATATTGTGATACAATATTCATTTACTAACCCAGCTTCAACGGGGTCAACAAACAACGACTTCATTGATATTACGCAATCAACCGGTCGAAACTCTACTTTAGTTCTAGGTCGTTTGTTAACTTCTATTCAAACAGTTCCAGCAGCGGGTGCTTTTGTAGGACAAGTTGCTACAGATATTACTGGTAATGGATCTCCAGTAGCTAATACTGCAAATTCGGTAAGTGCCTTAATGACACTTCGTCCGAATGCCACATTTATTTGGGATCGTCCTTATGGAAAACCTAAATTAGTTGTTCAAGGAAACTTTACAAACAATGGTCCTTTCAGCGCAGGTAAGAGTTTATTTGTGATGGATAGTTCTATGACGCAGTTCATCAGCGGATCACGAGCAGTACCTTTCTATACTTTCAGCATGGCAAAGTCTGCTGCTAATCGTCCAATTGTATTAAACAACGACTCGGTTTCTATTCAGGATACGTTCTTCTTAGGCACGGGTCAGATGATTATGAATGGTAAGCCATTATATATGAAATGGTCAAATCCTAATGCATTTAGTAGAACAGTACAAGGTAACTCTCTTGCTGCAGGTACAGGATTATTAATTAGTGAAAATCCAAATTCAATAGTTAATTGGACTATCGGACCATATGCAGCGCCAACATCATTAAGATTAATACCTTTTGGAAGTAGAGTAGATACTGTTAGTGCGGTTCCTGCGATAACTTATATCCCTGTTACGTTCTTACATAAGCAAGGGGATATGGGAATATTTAAGGCGGGAACTAAAAAGTGGGTGACGAATACGTTGCCTGACCCTCCAACAGTAACCCATATTGATTTATTCAACTCAACGGCTTCAAATGCTTTAAACGTTGTTGATCGTTATTGGATGATTGGTAAAACAGGTCCTCAAAATCCTGCAGCAAACTATCCAATTGCTGATATCACCTTCAGATTAGCTACAAATGCAACAGCTCCTCAAGTTTCTGAACGTCCAACAACAATGAGTACACTTAAGCCAGGATTTGCACAACCATGGAGATCATATGGATTATCGTGGTTAAGAATATCAGCCGTGGCTACTACTAATGTTTCTACAGTTAATAGTGCTGTTGGTAATGGAACAACAATAACTTATACAACTTCTGCCGCTCATTCTTTTGTAATTGGTCAGGCTGTAAATATTGTAGGAGCTATGACTCCTGCGGGATATAATGTAATTAATGCTGTTATCACAAGTATACCAACCACTACGACGTTTACTGTTGCAGGAGTTCAAACAGGAGCATCTGTAGGAACATCAACAGCAACAGGAACTCCTTATCCAGGTTCACCAGCTGCAACACCTTACAATCAGCAACAGACTACATTAAGCTATGCTCAATCTTATAGTCAAGTTGCAGCAACTACATCTGATAGTGTACGTGTTACTAGTTGGGATTGGCCTACCGTTCCTACATTAAGCACTCCTTATAGTACGCCTTCTGCTCCAGTAGGTGATTTCACACCTTGGACAATCGCTGTAAATACAACGCCACTTCCAATTGATTTAGTAGACTTCAAAGCTCGTCCTGATGGAAAGCGTGTACGTTTAGATTGGACAACTGCATCGGAGGTTGATAATGATTACTTCACAGTAGAAAGAACAACTGACTTAAATGAATATAGCTTTATCGATAAGGTGAATTCGTATATGCATAACAGTAATATTATGTTGAATTATACCACTTACGATGAGAATCCGGTTTATGGATTACAATACTATCGTTTGAAGCAAACTGATTTCAATGGTGACTTTACTTATTCAGAACCTCAGGCAGTATGGTTTGGAAGCAAAGCTCCATTTGATATCACGAATATTTATTCAGATGTTTCAGTTTCAAATGATATCAATGTTGATTTCATGTATAACTCAGATCTACCAGTTAATGTAGAAATTACCGATGTTTCTGGTCGCGTGATTTATTCAGAATCAGGTATTGCTGCTGTTAACGGGTCAAATAAAATTAAATTAAATGCAAGCTTACCTCACGGACTGTATTTCATCATCATTCGCAACGATAGTGATGCTGTAAGCAGAAAGTTTGTGTACTAATTTTTCAATAATCAGAGGAAAGTCCCAGTCAAATGATTGGGACTTTTTTTTGAACTTAAACGTTTGTTGTCGGATATTTTAATTTTTGGTAGTTAAATTTGCCGTCTAATCGGATTTCATTTTTCAATGGTCCATAAATAATTTTTATATGCTCGTAAAAGCTTATGGCAGTGCTCTGCATGGCATCTCTGCAATTACTATCGCTATTGAAGTCCATATGGCCAATGGCGTAAAAGTATTTCTGGTTGGGTTGCCCGATAATGCAGTTAAAGAAAGTCAGCAGCGCATTGAAGCCGCCCTTAAAACAAACGATTTTAAATGGCCAGGTAAACGAATAGTAATCAATATGGCTCCAGCTGATATCCGTAAGGAAGGATCTGCATATGATTTGCCAATTGCATTATGTATTCTCTCTGCATCAGGGCAAATTGAAACTACTGATTTTTCAGAGTACATCATTATGGGTGAATTATCACTCGATGGTCAATTATTACCCGTGAAGGGAGCGTTGCCCATTGCTATTCAGGCTAAGAAAGAAGGATTCAAAGGAATTATATTGCCTGAACAAAATGCGCAAGAAGCAGCTGTAGTGCAAGGACTAGAGGTTTACGGAATGAAATCATTGATTGAGGTCGTTTCTTTCTTGGAAGGTGAATTAACGAAAGAAGTAACGGTAGTGGATATACGCGAAGAGTTTATTAAACACCAGCAAGAATTGGAAGTGGATTTTTCAGACGTTAAAGGCCAAGAGAATATCAAGCGAGCATTAGAAATTGCGGCCGCCGGTGGACATAATGTTATTCTTATTGGTCCTCCTGGGGCCGGTAAGACGATGCTTGCAAAAAGACTTCCGACTATTCTTCCGCCGTTAACATTGGAAGAATCATTAGAAACAACAAAAATACATTCGGTAGTTGGTAAGACATCAGCAAAAAAGGGCATCATAACGACGAGGCCTTTCCGTGCTCCTCATCATACTATCTCTGACATTGCGCTCGTTGGTGGTGGAGGATATCCGCAACCAGGAGAAATTTCATTGGCCCATAACGGCGTTTTGTTTTTAGATGAGTTACCAGAATTCAAACGAACAGTTCTCGAAGTAATGCGTCAGCCACTCGAAGAGCGTAAGGTAGCTATTTCAAGAGCTAAATTCTCTGTAGAGTATCCTGCTAGTTTTATGTTGGTGTCTAGTATGAATCCATGTCCTTGTGGTTATTATAACCATCCCGAAAAAGAATGCGTCTGCGCTCCTGGTGTTGTACAGAAATATTTAAATCGTTTATCAGGTCCATTGCTCGACCGTATCGATTTGCACGTAGAGGTGATTCCTGTGCCTTTTAATGAACTTTCTAAGAGTAGAGTAGCAGAACATAGTGAGAATATTCGCGCTCGTGTAATTGCTGCACGACAAATTCAGGAGGTGCGCTATAAAAACGAAATAGGTGTGTATGCTAACGCACAAATGTCGTCACGCATGTTACGACAAATTTGTCGTTTGAATAATGATAGTGCAGAGCTATTAAAAATTGCTATGGATAAACTCGGACTTTCAGCACGTGCGTATGATCGTATATTAAAAGTCTCACGCACGATTGCAGATTTAGAAGGCAGCGAAGACATAAAAACAGAACATGTTTCCGAAGCTATTCAATATCGCAGTTTAGATAGGGAAGGGTGGGCAGGATAAGATTTAATGCTTAATTCATTCTCATTTTTTCGATATCAATCAACTTTAATATCGAACATACAATAGTTGGGAATACTGTTTTATTGGTTTTGATGAAGTAATCAACTGCACCTTGACGCATGGTTTCAATAGCTACTTCTAAATTGTCCTGACCAGAAACCATAATTACTCTTGCTATCGGATTGATTTCTTTGATGCGTTTTAAAATTACTAATCCGTTAGGGCCATTGTCTTTACCGAAATCGTAATCAAGAATTATTATTCTATCGTCACCAGCAACGTACTCGTTCAAGAAGTCGTTACCATTGGTGTATTTCTTAGAATGTAAACTGCATTCATCCAATAAATAATCACTCAATATTAAACTAAATGATAAGTTATCATCTACAATAGCAATTGGGCAATTGATTTCTTCTTCTGTATCTACTTCTTCTAATAATGTTTCTTCATCTAATTCATTTAGTAAATTTTTATAGAAATCGAAATTGGAATTGTTTGGCCCTTTATTATTCATGTTTTGAATTGAATTTAAAATTTTATTTTCTAGCGTATTGTTTTCTGTTGCTGAATTGCCAGCAAAATGTTTTTCAATAGCATTACTTATCAGGTTACTCTGAATTTTATATTCGCTGCAAGCTGCGCAAGATTGTAAGTGAAATCGAAGTCGTATGCGCTCTTGAAATGATAGTTCTTGCACTTGCATTTTCTCGATTAAAAGCGTAGCCTTCTCACAAGAATAAATGATTGAATGTATCAATGACTTCATACGCTAAACCAATTTAACTCCAGGCATTTTCTTAACTGTAATTTGGAACGATGAATAATCTGCCAGTAATTATTTGTACTTATTCCATTTTCACTACAGATGATTTCTGTTTTCCGGTCATCAATAAATTTCATGCGAATAACACTGCTCCATATAGCTGGCAGTTTATTAATACAATCACTCAAAGTGTTTTTAAATGCAATATCATCTAATAATTCTTTGTCTTCTGTCATCTTCCATGAAGCAGGAATTTCTTTTTCGTTCCAGGTATCGCCATCAAAGAAAATGTTACTCGATGGAATTTTGTTCGATGCTTTTCGAAAGTAATCAGCTATTTTATTTTTTAGAATACCGAACAGCCAGGTTTTAATTTCGCTGTCACCTTTAAAATTCTTTTGCGATTTTATAGCAGCTAAAAAAGTGTCTTGCACTAAATCTTCCGAAAGGGTTTTGTTACCCGTTTTATAATACGCCCAAGAATATAACTCTTTCGTGTATAAGGTCACACATGAAGTAATATCAATTGATATAGTCTCATGTTCCATCACTATCAAGCTTTCTACTCTTGTAAATTAACCTTCCTGTCCTGCACCATGGCACTTCTTGTACTTCTTTCCACTTCCACAAGGACATGGATCGTTAGGAAGTACTTTAGTTTCATTGCGGATAGGTTCGTTTTTAGGCGCAGGTTGATTTTGCGGTACTCCACCATCGTTAGATGAACCACCTTGATACTCTTCGTGCGTAGTTTTTAATTTACTTAAATCCTGACGAACGGGAGCGGCAGCTTGCTTCACCTGACTCTGATCTTGAGCTGTAATATTACCTCTGAACAAGAACGACATTGTATCCCTGTTTACTTCGTCAACCATCTTCTTAAATAAATCAAATGACTCTAACTTGTAAACTAACAATGGATCTTTTTGCTCGTATACGGCATTCTGAACGCTTTGCTTTAAATCATCCATGTCACGTAAGTGATTCTTCCACGTATCATCAATTAATGCAAGCGTTACATTTCTTTCGAAGGCTGCAATAATTTCTCTTCCGTGCGACTCATACGACTTACGCAATGGAGCTAATACTTGAATATTACGAATGCCGTCTGAGAAAGGAACTACGATATTTTCATATTGTTGTCCTGGTTGCTCATAAACATTTTTAATAACAGGGAATGCTCGTTCAGCAGTATTCGATGTTTTAAATCGATAGTGCTCTTCTAATTTATCATAAAGTATATCAGATAACTCTTCACCATTTTTAGCGTTTAAGAATTGATCTTCAGAAATAGGATTTTCGATGGCAAAAATGCGTATCATTTCAAAATTGAATCCGTCATAATCTTTGTCTTCGTAAAACTGATTAATCACCGACTCACTTAATTCAAACAACATGTTTTGAAGGTCAAGTGATAAACGTTCTCCGTATAATGCATGGCGACGTTTTTTATAAATCACTTCACGTTGTGCATTCATAACGTCATCATACTCTAATAAACGCTTACGAATTCCAAAGTTGTTTTCTTCTACTTTACGTTGTGCACGCTCAATCGATTTTGTAATCATCGAATGTTGGATTTCCTCTCCCTCTTTCAAGCCTAAAGTATCCATCATTTTTGCAATACGCTCTGATCCGAACAAACGCATTAAGCTGTCTTCTAACGAAACAAAGAATTGCGATGAACCTGGATCACCTTGTCGTCCCGCACGACCACGTAACTGTCTGTCTACACGACGCGACTCATGACGTTCAGTACCAATGATTGCTAATCCACCAGCTTCTTTTACGCCTGGTCCTAATTTAATATCGGTACCACGACCAGCCATGTTGGTTGCTATCGTTACCTGACTTGCTTTACCAGCTTCAGCAACAATTTCCGCTTCGCGCTGATGTTGTTTTGCATTTAATACGTTATGCTTAATCTTACGTTGAGAAAGCATACGACTTAATAATTCAGAAACTTCTACAGAGGTAGTACCAACAAGAACCGGTCGGCCTGCTTCTGTTAACTTAACAATCGCTTCAATTACTGCGTTGTATTTTTCACGTGTTGTTTTGTAAATTAAATCCTCTTCATCTTTTCTCGAAATCTTTCTGTGCGTAGGAATAACAACAACATCTAATTTATAAATCTGCCATAACTCACCTGCTTCTGTTTCTGCTGTTCCTGTCATACCCGCTAACTTGTGGTACATACGGAAATAATTCTGAAGTGTAACAGTTGCATAAGTTTGAGTAGCAGCTTCTACTTTTACATTTTCTTTTGCTTCAATAGCCTGATGTAATCCATCACTATAACGACGACCATCTAATACACGACCTGTTTGCTCATCAACAATTTTAATCTTGCCACCATCGATGATATACTCAACATCTTTTTCATAAAGCGTGTAAGCACGTAATAATTGATTCACGGTATGAATACGTTCTCCTTTCACTGCGAAGTCACGCATCAATTCATCTTTCTTCTGAAGCTTTTCTTCTGCTGGTAAATTTGATTTTTCTAAATCAGCAATGATAGAACCCACATCAGGAATTTCGAAGAAGTGAGGGTCGTTCATATTGCCACTGATTAAATCATGACCTTTATCGGTCATTTCAATCGTGTGGTTTTTTTCATCAATAACAAAGAATAATTCCGGGTCTACTTTCTCACGCATATCACGACCATGATCAGCCATGTTAGCGTTCTCTGTTTTTTGTAATAATGCTTTTGCACCTGGCTCACTTAAAAGTTTAATTAGTGCACGATGCTTGGGTAATCCACGATATGCACGTAATAAAGCTAAACCTACTTCATCTTCTTTTTCTTTTACGCCTAAGTTTTTCTTTGCATCAGCAATTAAAGTATTAACAAATGCTTTTTGCGCATTTACTAATGATTCAATACGTGGCTTTAATTGGAAAAATTCCTGCTCATCACCTTTAGGTGTAGGTCCTGAAATAATCAATGGTGTTCGTGCATCATCAATCAATACAGAGTCAACCTCATCGACAATTGCAAAGTGATGTTCGCGTTGAACGATATCTTCGGTACTACGTGCCATATTATCACGCAAGTAATCGAAACCAAATTCATTGTTTGTTCCGTAAGTAATATCTGCTAAATACGCTTTTCTTCTTTCGTTACTATTTGGCTGATGCTTATCGATGCAATCAACTGTTAGTCCTAAAAATTCAAATACAGGTCCGTTCCATTCAGAGTCACGCTTTGCGAGATAATCGTTCACGGTTACTACGTGAACTCCTCTTCCTGCAAGTGCATTCAAATAAATAGGAAGTGTTCCAACTAACGTCTTTCCTTCACCCGTTGCCATCTCGGCAATTTTACCTTGATGTAAAACAGTACCACCAATTAACTGTACATCATAATGCACCATGTCCCACGTAACTTCGTTACCTGCAGCCATCCATTTGTTTTGGTAATATGCTTTATCACCACGAATGATTACATTACTTTTCTTAACAGCTAAATTTTTGTCGTGTTCACTAGCGGTAACTTCTAACTCTGAATTTTCTTTTAAACGACGCGCAGTATCTTTAATCACTGCAAAAGCTGCTGGAAGAATTTCAAGTAATACTACTTCTATCTTCTGATTACGCTCTTTTTTTAATTCATCAACACGCGTAAATATTTTTTCTTTTTCCTGAAGATCCATATCCGGATTTTCTTCAGATGCAGAATGAAGTTCTTTTAACTCATTTTCAATTCCCTGAATATGATCTTGAATTAGTTTTTTGAATTCATCCGTCTTGGCTCTTAAGGCATCGTGGCTAAGGCCTGATAATTTTTCATACTCAGCGTTGATTAATCCAACGAAGGGAGTTAATTCTTTTAAATCTCTTTCTGCTTTGCTGCCAAAAAACTTTTTTAACAGACTGTTTACAAAATCTAACATAATATTTATTGCAATAGTGTGCGAATTTAGTGTATATTCTCGAGACCAATGCCTCCTTTTT
>CAINEC010000080.1 GCA_903847585.1 uncultured Bacteroidota bacterium | reverse complement strand
TAGTACGGTCTCCAATTTAATTTACATGTCGAGAGTAAATAAAAATATCGAGGGAGGATTTGTATATGTTGTTGGATCATCTCTTAAAGAGCTAAACAAAAACTGGAAAGAATATTATACACAAGTTTATAAAGGAGATGACTCCCTTTTTGTCGCTGTTACCCAAAAACCATCTATCATTTTTAAAAAGAAGGTTAAGAATATTACTCAATTAAAATTAAGTCCTGATGGCAACTCAATTGTCTATGTAGAAAACAATGCAGGCAAGTACAAATTATTTACTTACGACTTAATCAGAAATAAAAGAAAAAAACTTTTTAAAGGCGGATTTAAACATGAGAATACAATCATTGATGAATCTAATCCTTTAGTTGCATGGCATCCTTCGGGGAAATTTATTTCTGCAATCTATGAGAAAAAAGGTAAATATCGTTTGGACTATTTTGAACTTGGTAAAAAAACAAAACATACTTCAAGTAAGTTTTATTATTTCGATAAAGTATTAGATTTTTCTTATTCATCAAGTGGAAATGATATCGTACTCAGCGGTGTTCAAAAAGGCCAATCTGACATTTTTATTTTTAATCCTCGAACAAAATTTACCAGACAAATTACAAATGATCGATGGGATGATGCTGCACCGAAATATGTCATGAATGATCAATACATCGTATTTCAATCAACCCGATTTACAGATTCACTTAAAACAACAAGTTTGAAACAGAAAGAAGAAATATTTACATCTAAAACTTCTGATTTATTCCTTTATGATTGCTTGAATTTTTCACCAAAGCTTATTCAACTTACCAATACCCCGCTTGTTAATGAAACTAGTCCGCTCATGATTGACAATGCTCATTTCATGTTTTTAAGTGATGTATCAGGAATTAAAAATCGACAATTAGCCACTTTAGATAGTACCATCGCATTTATTGATACAAGCATCCATTACAAGTATTTAGTAAATATTGAAAACATCAGCAATTATAAAAATGATATTTTATTACAAGATGTAAACGCGAACAAAACAAAAAGCGTATTTATCAATTATACAGATGCTCGTTTTAAATTATTCGTAAATGATAATGCTGGTTTAGTAAATCAGTCGATTCAAAAAATTAATAAAACGAATCAACGCAAGCAATTCGACAAAGAGGGAATTCCAAAAGAAAGACAAAAAGATATCAATGTGATATTTGATTTGACAGAAGTAAAACAAGCAACATCAAGTCCGACTGACACTACGAAAACTCATTCCTCGAATTCATTTATCGCTGAATTCTCTAAGAGCAAAAAAAACACAAACAAGAATACCATTACTTCTGAAATCAAGAATGATACAATTGTGACTGTAACCTCTGACAGTGCGTTTTATCAGATGCCCAAGCAGCGCAATTATGATATTACCTTTGCCCCTACTTACGTACTTACTCAGCTAGATAATTCACTCATAAATGAAACTTATCAGACATTTACTGGAGGAGCTGTATTCTTTGATCCAGGATTAAATGGATTATTTAAAGTAGGTTTGAATGATTTGATGGATGATTATCGTTTAGTTGGAGGAGTAAAACTTTCAGGAAATTTAAATAGCAACGAATATTATTTGAGCTATGAAAATTTAAAGCATCAAACAGATCAACAATGGAGTTTCTATCGTCAATCACGTGAAGAAATTTACACTTATGATTATTTAAAAATCAATACTCATAACTTACGATATGCAGTACGCTATCCATTTAACGATTTGACTTCGTTACGATGGTCTGCATCTTTCAGAAATGATCGTATCGTTAACTTAAGTACTGATGTGGCTAATTTACTCGCTCCAAATAGTCATGAGAATTGGGTTAGCTCACGACTTGAATTTGTACATGACAACACTATCAATACAGGATTAAATTTATATAACGGGATTCGTTATAAACTATTTGCTGAATACTTTGACCAACTCGATCGAAGCAAATCGGATTTGACTGTTTTAGGATTAGATATACGAACGTACAAGAAAATTCATCGTCAAATTATCTGGGCAAATCGAATTGCAGCTAGTACATCTTTCGGAAATGATAAATTGATTTACTATTTAGGATCAACAGACAATTGCTTTACTCCAGTAAATAATTTTAATCAAAATATCCAGATTGATTATTCAAAGAACTATGCATTTCAGACGGTAGCGTCTAACCTTCGCGGCTTTACGCAAAACATTAGAAATGGAAATAGCTTTGCATTAATTAACAGTGAAATTAGAGTCCCTATTTTTCAATACTTAATACATAAACCCATTCGCACCGACTTCTTCAGAAACTTTCAGATTGTTGGATTTGGTGATATTGGCACAGCATGGACAGGACCCTCACCATATGGTAAGAACAACTCCTTATTTCAAGCGGATTATCCAGGCAATCCAATTAGCATAACAGTTACAAAAGACATCGAGCCTCTTGTGGGTGGTTATGGATTCGGACTAAGGTCAAGAGTACTTGGATATTTCGTTCGTGCAGATTGGGCATGGGGAATTGATGATGGGGTTAAGCAACCACGCTTATTTTATTTTTCTTTAGGATTAGATTTTTAAAAAACAGTATTCATGATAAACCCTGAATTAATTCAAAAAATTGCTGAGAAAAATTTCAATGAAGTTGTTTCCATCAGAAGACATCTTCATATGAATCCTGAATTATCATTTCATGAATTTGAAACAGCCAAGTTCGTTGCTTCAAAACTAAAAGAGATGAATATTTCTTTTCAAGATAATGTTGCAGGAACTGGATTAGTAGGAATTATCAGAGGTAAAAACGACAATGGTAAAGTAGTTGCGTTAAGAGCAGACATGGATGCTCTTCCAATCCACGAAGCAAATCAAGTAGAATATAAGTCGAATAATGATGGTGTTATGCATGCATGCGGACATGATGCACATACAGCTTCATTATTAGGAGCAGCCTCTATTCTTAATGAATTAAAAGATCAATTTGACGGAACAATAAAATTGTTGTTTCAACCTGGAGAAGAAAAACTACCAGGTGGGGCTTCACTAATGATTAAAGAAGGAGCACTTGAAAATCCGAAACCTAAAAGTGTAATTGGCCAACATGTAATGCCTTTAATCCCGTCAGGAAAAGTTGGATTTAGAAGTGGAATATACATGGCTAGTACCGATGAACTGTATTTAAAAGTAATTGGTAAAGGCGGACATGGAGCAATGCCTCATTTAAATATTGATCCTGTATTAATAACATCACATTTAATAGTTGCATTACAACAAATTGTTAGCAGGGTTGCTAATCCGACAATGCCAAGTGTAT
>CAINEC010000079.1 GCA_903847585.1 uncultured Bacteroidota bacterium | reverse complement strand
TGTGTAAGCAATGATTTTCTGATTGCTTGAAACAAATGTAACTAAACAAGTTATTCCTTGCAAATTTATTAACAATTTATTTTAATTTTTATGAAATTAGTAACATTTAAATAATATTATTAAAATATTACTAATTAGATACCAATTTTTCAGGCTTAATTTTCCAACCTGACAATATTTTATTAGGACAGAAAGAGCAATTAATGTTGTAAGGGCAATATTAGTAAGAATGAAAAGACTAATATCAAGGTGAAACTTAGTGGAATTGGGGCAAAGATTAGGGAAGGAAAAATACAACTTCAATTTTGCAAAATGAAAGGTTAAATTTTCTCAACTAAGAAGTACACCGCATCATAGAATATGAACTTGATTGATTAGTTGAGTTCATACCAATTTTTCATCCTATCTGGCGAATACCCTTGCTAGGGGATAAAGAAATAGCCTTGGAACGATTTGTAGAATTATCACATTTAAATAAAATAAATAAGCTCCTGATGGGCAGGAGCTTATCTAAACTAACCAATTATAAACCTGTTGAATAAGGTTTGCTGTAGGGGAAGGATTCGAACCTCCACGAAGCAGTTATTTCCCTTTTACGGTATTTCCCAAATCTTCGCCACCGAGACGAGGAGGTGTGTCTGCCAAATTTCACCACCCTACAGTGTGTAAGCAATTAATTTCTGATTACTTAATACAAATTTAAGTAAATACACTATTTCTTGCAAATTTATTAACAATTTATTTTAATTTTTATTAAATCACTAAATATTATATTAATTTATTAAATAATTAGCAATTCGAGATAGATTTTTGAAGCTCAAATTTCAAACCTGTTAATAATTCTCGATGACCTATTCTAGGGGATAAAACCAAAATTGCTATAAAATAAATAAGCTCCTGATGGGCAGGAGCTTCTCTAAACTAAGCAATTATAAACCTGTTGAATAGGTTCGCTGTAGGGGAAGGAGTCGAACCTTCACGAAGCAGTTATTTCCTTTTTACAGTATTTCCCAAATCTTCGCCACCGAGACGAGGAGGTGTGTCTGCCAAATTTCACCACCCTACAGTGTGTAAGCAATTAATTATCAAATGCTTAATGCAAATGTAACTAATAGCTAAATTTTTACAAATATTTTAATAAACTATTTTAATTTTTACATAAACTATAATTATATTTCGCAATTATTAACAATTCATTAATACAAAATGGAAAACCGGAGCCAAAATTTCGAACTTGACAATCTGGACACTCAGATTTTATCTATACTAATGGAAGATGCAACAATTCCTTACACAGAAATTGCGAAGAAACTGATCGTTTCTGGTGGAACTATCCATGTGAGGATGAAAAAGATGCAAGACATGGATATCATTAAGGGTTCACACTTAATAATTGATCCTCAAAGAATTGGATATGATATATGTGCATTTTTAGGGATCTACCTCGAAAAGGGGTCACAGTATAAAGATGCTGTAGAAAATCTAAGAAAAATAAAAGAAGTAGTTGAACTTCACTATACAACGGGCTCATACAGTATGTTTGCAAAGATAATTTGCAGAGATACCAACCATTTAAGACAAGTTTTGAATGAAGACATTCAGGGGGTTAAGGGCATTCAGCGAACAGAGACTCTGATATCTCTTGAAGAAAGCATTAAAAGACAGATTACGCTCTAATTGATCAAAAAAAAGCATCCTGAATTCAGAATGCTTTTATATAAAATCTTTTTATTAAGCTTCCTTATAAAGCACGCTTTTTACGGCTTTAATTACCTTTTCTGCATTCGGAAGTGCCTCGTTAATCAAAGTTGGTGCGTATGGCAATGGTACATCGGCACATGCAACGCGCAAAACCGGTGCATCAAGAAAATCAAAGGCATCTTTCTGAACTTTAAATGCAACTTCAGTGGCAATTGATCCTAATGGCCAGGCTTCTTCAACAAATACCATACGATTTGTTTTTTTAACAGAATTGATCACAGTATCGTAATCGATAGGACGAACCGTACGAAGATCAATCACTTCTGCATTAATTCCTTCTTTTGTTAGCTCCTCAACAGCAGGCATTACTACTCTTGAAAGCATTTTACCGAACGTTACTATGGTAACATCAGAGCCTTCTTTTACAATATTGGCTTTACCAATTGGAATGTAATATTCTTCTTCAGGAACCTCCCCTTTATCACCATACATTACTTCAGACTCCATAAAGATTACAGGATCTGGATCGATAATGGCTTGTTTTAACAAACCCTTTGCTTCATACGGAGTAGAAGGAACTACCACTTTTAACCCTGGACAATTGGCATACCAGTTCTCAAAATTCTGAGAATGCTGAGCACCTAACTGACCGGCATTCCCTGTAGGACCTCTGAAAACGATTGGGCATGAAAACTGACCACCACTCATACTTAACACTTTTGAAGCTGCATTAATTACTTGGTCAATTGCTACAAGAGAAAAATTAAATGTCATGAACTCAATGATCGGATTCAATCCGTTCATTGCTGCACCAATACCTATTCCTGCAAAACCTAATTCAGCAATTGGAGTATCAATAACTCTTTTAGCGCCAAATTCGTCAAGCATTCCTTGACTAACTTTATATGCTCCATTATACTCAGCAACTTCCTCTCCCATCAAAAAAATCTTATCGTTTTTGCGCATTTCTTCATTTAATGCTTCACGAAGTGCTTCTCTGAACTGTATTTCTCTCATGTTAAAAATCAATTTTTTGGAAAGCAAATATAAGGCTATGAATTGTGAATTACGAAGGATTAATTACGAATTACGAATGATCAATGACGAATTACGAATGACGAAGGAATAATTACGAATTATTAATGACGAATGATCAATGACGAATTACGGAGTACTGATACCGTTAAATAGATAAAAAAGTATTTTCAAATATGAATCGCGAAATTTCAGAAATGAATAAATAATGGAATGAAAACTGAAAACTTAATACAAACAAAAACATTTGCATTTGCAATTCGAATTGTCAATGCAAGTAAATTTTTGAAAAATGAGAAGCGTGAATTTATTCTTTCAACACAAATGCTTAGAAGTGGAACCTCAATAGGAGCAAATGTTGAAGAAGGAATAGGAGCCCAATCGAAAGCAGATTTTATTTCAAAATTTTCTATAGCATATAAAGAAGCTCGAGAAACATCCTACTGGCTTCGTTTGCTATATGCTACAGACTATTTATCAAAAGAAATGAGTGATAGTTTAATAAATGATGCGGAAGAACTTTGCAGAATAATTGGAAAAATTCAAATAACCTCTAAAAGAGCATTAAAGACCCAAAAGCCGTAGTTCGTAACTCT
>CAINEC010000078.1 GCA_903847585.1 uncultured Bacteroidota bacterium | reverse complement strand
CTCCATTTGAAAATCTGTTTACGGTGGATGATACCATTCGTCAGGTGCAAATTGATAAAATCAATAAAGTAAAAGCGAGTCGTGACAACGCGCGTGTAGAACAAACATTAAAGGCTTTAGAAGCAGCAGCAAAAGATGGTAGCAATGTGATGCCAAAAATTTTGGATGCCGTAGAAGCTTATGCTACTTTAGGAGAAGTTTGTGATGTGATGCGTGGTGTATTCGGAGAATATACGGGAGGGTAATTACTCTTCGTATTTAACTTCTTCGTTGATAGAATCATTGAGAAATAAAAAAATGTCTTCATTATCTTTTTTCATCAGATAATGCTCGCGTGCATATTTTTCGAGATGTTCTGGGTCAGACATTAGCTCTTGCATATCGGATTTGTTCTTTTCGATTTCCGAAGTATAATACGCTTTATCTGCTTTTAATTTACCAAGTTCACTTCTGTAACTGTACAACGTGAACATATCATTTTTATCGAAGAATGTCATCCAGATTAAAAAAACAAAAGCTGTCATAAAATACCTGTTCTTTAGGTAAGGGACGATCTTTTTTAATTTGACTTTTTTCAGGTTGAAATTCATGATGGTAAAAGTAAAAATGATTTTGAAAATAGCAAGTAGTAAAAGGACGAATAAAAAATAATTTAACTACCGTTAATTGTCAATTACTCCCAACAACTAACGGTAGCTATTAAATCTGATTACTTCCCAATATGTATATTTACATTTTCGTGATGGGCCGTATCTCCATTCTTATCAATTTTCACCTCTTTACCATTAACACTTACTTGTATGGTTGTTTCTTCTTTTTGATTGTGTTCTGATTTATAATTCGGATTGCAACTTGTACATTCTAATCCACCGCCTGTCATCATCCAGAATTTTTCAGTCATATCATCATCGTAAGTGTTGGTTGTGTTTTTAATATCATGTAATAATAAATCGAGGTCGCTGCCTAGGTAAACTGATTTGCCTGCGGGTACTTTTAAAATTAAATGAACTGATTGTCCTCGGAATTTTTTATTAGGCAGAATACTAAAATAGTTTGACAAGGCGAGTGAGCTGTCTGTCTGACTGATCTTGTATTGTAATTCTTTGGTTCCTAAAATGGCATCTTGTTTACTGCTACCGCGAGAAGTAATTTCTTGAATTAATTCGAATTCATTTCCATCTGCTCTAACGATATCTAAATCCACTAATGTTAATGAAGCAGTATCTTGATTCGACACGATATTAAAGTTATTGTTGTTTCCGCTTACACCAATAAAAATATCGGAAGTGCTTTTGTTAACTAAGATATCATTCAAATACAGTGTATCTCCTTGCGGTTGTTGAAGTGGCATTGTTACAGAAGCTGTTTGTTTTGATCCAAAATTTTTACTCACTGAAACAGCAATAAATGCTAACATGATAAATCCGATGATCCATAATACTCCTGCAGTTGTTCTTACAGGTTTAGGTTCCTTTTTAATGTTAAATAAATATCGTAATACTCTATACAGAATCAATAATAATGGAATGCCAATCATGAATGCTATACCTGTAATAGCTATAAACATTTGAGTTGATGACAGGACAAAATTGCTTAAGAAAACAGGGATGTTAGCATCTCCTAAGGCTCCTGTGATTCCTAGAAGAGCCATCATTAAACCGAATAATAAAATGAATAGTACGATAGAAACGACTGCTCCAAAAAACTTAGCAATAAAGGTGATGATTTGTATTGCTATTGAAATCACATCTTCTACAAATTTGGATAATCGCGAAGTGCCTTTTTCGAATAAAGGTTTTTTGCCTTTTACTCTTTCTGTTAGATCATTAACATCTTCTTCAATCGTTTCTTTTATAGTATCGAGATTAATTGGCTTGCCTTTCATTGCCAATTTCTCTGATGAATTTTTGGCCTTGGGTATAACTATCCAAAGTATAAAATAGAGTAGTAGTCCAGCGCCAAAGTAAATTATCGAAAATGCTAGTAAAAGACGTAGCCATAAAGGGTCAAATCCAAGATAGTGTGCTATACCACTACAAACACCACCTACTATTTTATCATCAGGATCACGAAATAATTTCTTTTCAGCGCGATCTTGTTTGGTGTTCTCGTTGTTATTATTGGATGCATCATCAGCTCCTGCAACTTCAGATGGTTTGCCCAATTGT
>CAINEC010000077.1 GCA_903847585.1 uncultured Bacteroidota bacterium | reverse complement strand
ATAACGTGAAGGAGTATCGGTATCAAGCGACATAATCATATCGCCACGCACGCCATGAGTTCGATGGATTGTGCCTATCTGATAATGTTCTGGAAAATGATGCTCTAATTTTTTCATTGGGGCTAAAATAAAAAATCCTGCCGGTTAAAGCAGGACTTTTATTTGGTTTTGGGTAATATTTTAAGCTTCAGCTGGAGCATCTTCTGAAGCTGCATCTTCTGCTGGTGCTTCTGAAGTTTCTTCTGCAGGAGTTTCAGCTAATAATGCTTCTGCTTCCTTACGCTTTCTTGCTTCTAATCTCGCTTCGTTAGCTTTAGATTCTGCTGCTAAACGAGCTGAATCTGACTTCGATTTCTCAGAAGCTAAACGAGATTTTTTGTTTTCAATTTTGTTAGTGTTTGCTTCCATCCACGCGTTGAACTTCGCATCTGCTTGTTCTTGCGTTAAAGCACCTTTCTTAACACCTTTGTTCAAGTGAACGCGGTAAAGTACTCCCTTGTAACTCAAGATTGCTCTTGTAGTATCAGTTGGTTGTGCACCATTCATGATCCACTCAGTAGCTTTCTCGATGTTTAAATCGATGGTTGCTGGGTTTGAAATAGGATTGTAAGATCCAATTCTTTCAATGAAACGACCGTCTCTCGGAGCACGACTATCCGCCACCACAATATGGAAAAAAGGTCTTCCTTTTTTACCATGACGCTGTAATCTAATTTTTGCTGGCATTTTTTAAATTTTTTAAATTGTTTAATCCCACCGGTATCCCTCCGATTGGGGTGGCAAATATACGACTTATATTCTTAAATCCAAGCAGAAATTGGTCTTAAGATTTCTATTGTATTCTTAAGATTGGATAGCGTAAGTGGCTCTTTTCGTAGTACTTAGAGTGCTGGTAGAGGTAGGTTAGCTGCGCCCAGCTATCGTTGGCAAATACGGTATCGCGTGATTTTCGCTCTTCAAAGTCCGATTTTAACTGCGGATTATCGGCCAACATCGTTACGGCCATGTCCTCAAAAAGGTAGTCGCTGAACCACTCTTTTTGCTGCAAAATCTCATCAAAAAAATTCCAGGCAAAAAATCCATCTACCGCCGTTGGTTCCAGCGTTTCAACGATATATCGGTTCTTCCACTGATTAGCCATCACTAAATAATCACCCTTAAGGCATTTAATCTCCTGTTGCTCTTTACGCGTAGTGATTTTTGAATGCAGGTAATGTCCCTCATACGGATTCTTTCCCGTTTGATAGTTTTCGATGTAATTGACCTCCGCCTTTACTACCGAATCGCTTTTCAATTCCTGCATATCAATTCCGTTTAACTGCAATCGTTCAATAACTTCTTGCCATGCTTGCGGAATGATATACGCACGTGGTTTTACAATTGAATCTGATGGAAGATAATTAGAAGCAAAAGGAATATTGCGCGAATAAGCCTTGTTATGATTAAATACAATTCTTTCTTTACCTGTGATTTCACTTTTCTTTGTGTCGATATCATATCCTTTAAAAAGCAGACTGTCAACATGCGTAGTATCTAATTGCCAATTCAAGTAAAATTTATCTTGTGAGACTGATGCCGCTTTTGATTTTATTCTGGAAATAATTATTTCGTTAATGAATTTGTCTGCCACTTCCATACTGCTTAATAAAAATTCATAAGTAGCATCAACGCGTTGCGAAAATGGTTTTAGCATATGCGTCTCCGTTACAAAAGGAAAGCTGTGAAATAATGCTGCATATCCGCTGGCAAATCGTGGTGATTCATAAAATGCGGCCATTCCTTTCGACGGATCGTCACCAAAAACATTTACATAAGGCACCATCTCGATTTTCTTTTTCTCCATGCTTGAATACAAAAAAGGTTTGATGGATTTTTGCATCACATCACTCACGGCAGGCGATAGTTTATCTTTCTGCGAATCAATCAACGTCATCGTGTAAGAGTAGTCCGCGCCATCACTTACATGCGTATCAATAAAAATATCTGGATCCCATGTCTGATAAAGTTTAGTAAAGCTCTTTGCATTTTTTGAGTCGCACTTAATAAAATCTCTGTTTAAATCAAGATTACGAGCATTTCCTCTGAATCCTGATTCAGTTGGACCGTTTTGATTGATGCGTGTAAACTCACTTCTTCTTAAAGCACCATCAATATTGTAAACAGGAATAATAGCTAATACCACATTATTTGGAATTGTAATTTTCCCTGTACTCCAATCATGCACTAATCGAACACATGCGTCAATTCCATCAGGCTCTCCTGGATGAATTCCGTTATTGACTAAAACAACAATTTGCTTTTTAATTTGATTTCGATCAAATACTTTTTGCTCGTTGATGACAAATAATTCTAATGGTCTTCCACAATCTGTTTTACCATAATCAAACATTTTACAACGATCGTCTTTCGCTGCAAGCGAATGGTAGTAGTTAACGGCTTCTTCATAAGTGACTGACTTATTCGTTTTATAATAATTCCATATTTCCTGCGAAAAACAAGTGGATTGAATCATCAAGAATGTACAGATAAGCATACATCTAATAAAATATGTGCTGAAATATTTTTGTAAGAAACGAGCGTTTTTTTTCATTTTCTGTTTTGGGGCGATATTATCATTGCAATGTAATCAAACGAAAATATTAAAAATAACAGTGCCTTTGGTAGATTAACAAAGTGAAAAACAAAACTCAAATCAATCAAAATAAAAAACAATCAGTAACAGCCTATGGTGAATTAAAAAAACTCAAACAATACAATCAAATTATAACAAATAAAAACAAAGAGTATTTGCCTATGATAGAGTAAAAGCAACAAAAAGAAAAAACACAATTCAATCAATTCATAAAATAAAAAAATCAGTCATAATGCCTATGGTTAATTAAATTCAAACCAACGCTGCGATAGTTAAGTCAAGCAGTAAAATAAAAAAACAATTAAACATATTTTGCCTATGGTCAATTTCAAAAATATACATACCAAACATTAAGTCTAAGGCGGTACTCTCAAAGGTGCCGCCTTTTTATTTGGGGGTGTTAAAAAGTGTTATCCCTCATTTTTAAGGGTTTATAAAAAACTATAGATTCTTAGGCGAATCGTAGTGAAGGAGTGGATTAAAAAAGGTAAATTTGTTTCAATTCCTACTCCTTATGACAAAATTTTCGCACTTGCATGTGCATACGCAATTTTCATTGCTGGATGGTGCTGCTGATGTTAGCTCGCTTTATAAAAAAGCTGTTGCTGATAATATGCCCGCGCTCGCTATAACCGATCATGGAAACATGTTTGGTGTTTTTAAATTCGTTGCTGAAGCATCAAAGTATAATACCGCTGAAAACCCGAATAAAATTAAACCCATTGTTGGTTGTGAGTTTTATCTTGTAGAAGATCGTCACAAGCGACAATTTACGAAAGAAGATAAAGATGTTCGTCATCATCAATTATTCTTAGCAAAGAATGCAGAGGGTTATAAAAACTTAGCAAAGCTTTGTTCTTTAGGTTATATCGATGGATTGTATGGAAAATATCCACGTATCGATAAAGAATTAGTACTGCAATATCACAAAGGATTAATTGCTACAACTTGTTGTATTGGTGCTTCTGTACCAAAAATGATTCTTAAAAAAGGAGAGGCTGAAGCAGAAAAAGAATTTAAATGGTGGCTGGATTTATTTGGTGAAGATTATTACGTAGAACTTCAACGTCATGATATCCCAGAACAAAATATCGTCAATGAAGTATTAATCAAATTTGCGTTAAAGCATAACGTAAAAATTATTGCATCCAACGATTCTCACTACGTGAATCAGGAAGATTCTAATGCGCATGATATTTTGCTTTGTATCAACACAGGTGAGAAGCAAAGTACTCCCACCATGAAAGACTTTGCCGATGATGATGTGAATGTGCGTGGAAAGCGTTTTGCATTTTTTAATGATCAGTTTTATTTTAAGAAGACCGAGGAGATGTCGAAGCTATTCAGCGATTTGCCTGAAGCCATCGACAATACGAATGAAATTGTAGGTAAAGTAGAAATGCTTAAGTTGAAGCAGGATATTTTGTTGCCTCACTTTACAATTCCCGAAGGATTTAATACGCAAGATGAATATTTACATCACCTGACTTACTCGGGTGCGTTAAATCGCTACGGACAATTAACACCTGAAATTGAAGAGCGTTTGAATTTTGAATTGTTCACGATTAAAACAATGGGATTTGCAGGTTACTTTTTAATTGTAGCCGACTTCATCAAAGCAGGAAGAGAAATAGGAGTATTTGTAGGCCCAGGTCGTGGATCAGCAGCGGGTTCGGCAGTTGCCTACTGTATCGGAATTACGAACATCGATCCTCTTAAATACAATTTGCTATTCGAGCGTTTCTTAAATCCGGATCGTAAGTCAATGCCCGATATCGATACCGACTTTGATGATCTTGGTCGTCAGAAGGTAATCGATTATGTAGTGGATAAATACGGTAAAACACAGGTTGCACAAATTGTAACTTTTGGTACCATGGCCGCTAAAATGTCTATCAAAGATGTTGCGCGTGTACTTGAATTACCGTTGCCTGATTCGAATGCAATGGCGAAGTTAGTTCCTGATAAACCAGGAATTGAATTAAATCGCGTACTGACGGCACCGTTAGAAGGTGATAAAAGTTTGAAGGATAAAGAAGGTTTAAATAGTGATGACCTGGAATTGGTGAAAAAACTGCGCGCTATCGCCGAAGGAGATGATTTACGAGCGAAGGTGTTGAAAGAAGCAATGATTCTTGAAGGTTCTGTCCGTAATACCGGTATTCATGCGGCAGGTATTATCATTGCGCCTCGCGATTTATATGACATTATTCCTGTTGCCACTTCAAAAGATTCTGATTTATTAGTTACACAATACGAAGGAAAAATAATTGAAGATGCAGGTGTAATTAAAATGGATTTTCTTGGTTTGAAAACATTAACCATCATTAAAGATGCGTTGAATCTTATCAAAGAAAACCATGGAGTAACAATCGATATTGATACAATACCATTAGACGATAAAAAAACATTAGAGCTATATCAGCGAGCAGAAACAAACGCAACGTTTCAGTTTGAATCCGCAGGTATGCAAAAATATTTGCGCGATTTAAAGCCTGATAAATTCGAGGATTTGATTGCGATGAATGCACTTTTCCGTCCCGGTCCGTTAGCATATATTCCAAGTTATATTAATCGTAAACACGGAAGAGAAGTTGTAACGTATGATTTAGATGATATGAAGGAATACCTCGAAGAAACGAATGGTATTACGGTTTATCAAGAGCAGGTGATGTTGCTTTCGCAAAAGATTGCAGGCTTTACAAAAGGAGAAGCGGATATCCTTCGTAAAGCGATGGGTAAGAAAGACCGCAAGACGCTGGATAAGTTAAAGCCTCAATTTATTGAGCAAGCAGGCGCAAAAGGACATGATCAAAAAGTGCTTGAGAAAATCTGGACCGATTGGGAAGCATTTGCATCTTATGCATTTAATAAATCACATTCTACTTGTTATGCATTCGTTGCTTTTCAAACAGCATATCTAAAAGCACATTATCCAGCGGAGTACATGGCAGCGGTTATGACAAATAACTTAAGTCAGATAGAAAAAATCACGTTCTTCCTCGAAGAATGTCGTAGAATGGGATTGACTGTTTTAGGTCCTGATGTGAATGAATCTGCATTCAATTTTACAGTAAACAAGCAAGGTCAAATTCGTTTCGGATTAGTGGCTGTAAAAGGAGTAGGTGATTCAGCTGTTGATGCGTTAGCAGAAGAGCGAAAAAATAATGGTCCATTTACCAATGTGTTCGATTTATGTAAGAGAGTACCCGGACGATTATTAAATAAGCGTACGCTTGAGAGTATGGCTCTTGGTGGTGCGTTCGATTGCTTTACAGGAACACATCGCGCGCAATATTTTCAAGTAGATCCGAAAGATGGATTAAACGGATTAGAGAAAGCGGTGCGTTATGGTGCTGCTATGGCGAATGACGGACAACAAGCGCAAGCATCGTTGTTTGACGATACATCAGATCAAGATATTGCTGAACCACAATTGCCCAATGCGCCTGAGTGGAGTAAGTTGGAGTTGTTGAAAAAGGAAAAAGAAGTTGTAGGGTTTTATATTTCTGGTCATCCCTTAGATGGATTCCGTTTTGAAATAAATCAGTTTTGTAATACCAGTGTAGAGCAATTAAATCGTATCGATGAATTAAAAAATCGTGATTTAAGTTTCCCTGGAATTATTGTGGATGTCGAAGAGCGAATGACAAAGTCGGGTAAACCATTTGGTTTTTTCAATATCGAAGATTTTACAGGGAACTATCGCCTTGCATTATTCGGAGAGGATTATGGAAAGTTCAAGCATTTATTGGTGAAAGAATCTTTAGTATTTGTTCGTGCTCGTGTTCAAACACGCTTCGCGAATTCAACCGATTTAGAGATTAAAATTACGGGAATGGAATTCCTGAAAGATGCTGCCGACAAGATGGTGAAAATGGTCAATCTTAAAATGCGCTTACGTGATGTTCAAAAGGGGAGAGTCGATATGATCGAATCATTATTGAAAGATCATCAAGGCAAAACACCTTTCAAGATTCAGATTTATGATTTGGAAAATGGTGTAAACCTCGGATTTGAAAGCACGAAATTCAGAGTGAAGGTGAATGCGCAGTTGCTAGATGAGCTAAAAGAATTAACCAACGGCGATATATCATTGGCTTAAAATAAAATTATCGGAATTTCGATTACCTTTGCAAAAATTAAACAATCAAAACAATTATTAAAATGGCTTTAGAAATAACAGATCAAAATTTTGAGGAGCTTGTAATGAAATCAGACAAGCCGGTATTAGTAGACTTTTGGGCAGAGTGGTGTGGCCCTTGTCGCGTAGTAGGACCAGTAGTTGATGAACTAGCAGCTGAATATGGCGATAAAGCAGTAATCGGCAAATGCAATGTTGATCACAATCCAGGAATTCCAACACAATTCGGAATCAGAAATATTCCAACTTTATTGTTTTTCAAAAATGGAGAATTAGTAGATAAGCAAGTAGGAGCAGCGCCAAAATCTATCTTGGCAGATAAAATCAACGCTCATTTATAATTTTTGATAAAATTGTTGAAAGAGGTCGCCGAAAGGACGGCCTCTTTTATTTTACATTTACTATTTTTAGCAGATAAATTATTTCCGTGATTCGACATAACGAAGTACAACAGTTTTCAAGTCTTGAGCTCATTGCCCGCCAGGTAGTGGAAGGCTTTATTACAGGCTTGCATAAAAGTCCTTTTCACGGATTCTCCGTTGAGTTCGCAGAGCATCGCATTTACAATCCCGGAGAGCCTACTCGTCATATTGATTGGAAATTATTCGGACGTACCGATAAACTATTTACTAAGCGCTACGAAGAAGAAACGAATTTGCGTTGTCAGTTGGTAGTTGATAATTCTTCTTCCATGCATTTTCCGGAGATGAATAAAAAGAATCCGGAGTTGATGAACAAGATTACTTTTTCAGCTCATTGTGCGGCATCCATCATGAATCTATTGAAGATGCAACGTGATGCTGTAGGATTAAGTTTGTTTACCGATCATCTGGATTTGAATATGCCTGCTAAGAGTAGCTCTGTGCATCATAAATTGCTTATCCATAAATTGGAAGAGGCTATGGCTGCAAAATCAGAAACTCCTCGTAAGACATCAGCTGCGGAGGCTTTACATCAAATAGCAGAGAGTATTCACAAACGTTCGTTGGTAGTTATCTTTAGTGATATGTTTGAAAATGGGGCGGAGGCAAAAGATTTATTCGGAGCCTTGCAACATCTTCGATACAATAAACATGAAGTGATTTTATTTCATACCGTTGATAAGCGATTGGAACTCGATTTTAATTTTGAAAATCGTCCTTATCGTTTTGTTGATGTAGAAAGTGGTGAAGAGATTAAAGTCCATGCAGGACAAATACGAGATAATTATCTGAAATCAATTCAGGAATTTAAAAAAGAATTAGAGTTAAAGTGCGCACAATACCGAATCGATTTTATTGAAGCGGATATCCATAAGGGTTATAAGCAAGTGTTAGCTCCTTATCTGGCGAAGCGTCAGAAAATGTTATAATAAACGATTAAACAAGTATACAATTAAAATGAAAAAAGTTATTGCCTTAGTATCATTAGTAGCATTCATCTTTATCGTTGGATGTAAAAAAGAAGACGAACAAAATTTCACAACAGTTAATGTAGGTGCGATGTTATCATTAACAGGCAACTGGTCAACCTTAGGAATTCCATCAAAAGCAGCAATTGAAATTGCAGTGGAAGAAATCAATGCTGATTTCGAAGCTCGTAATGTTCCATTCCGTTTTTCTTCTTCTGTTTATGATACCAAGCTTGATACTGCTTTAGCGAAGACCTATATGAGTAACGCTTTGAATTCGGGCGTGCGTTTAATCATCGGACCTCAATCGAGTGCGGAAGTAGGAGCCATTAAATCAATTGCAGATGGTGGAAAGATGTTAGTAGTAAGTCAAGGAAGTACAGCAAGTACATTAGCAATTGCTAATGATGCCATCTATCGTTACTGCCCTGGTGATGCAATTGAAGGAGGCGCTATCGCAAGTTCTATTTATGATGAAGGAAAGAAAGGATTAATTGTAGTTGCGCGTGATGATGCAGGAAATATTGGTTTACAAAACTCCGTTAAAAATGCCTTTGCTGCTAAAGCTGGAACTACGGTTGAATATCTTACACCTTATGCAACCACAACAACGGATTATTCAACTTTGTTAAACGATATTAAAGCAAGAATTATAACGCTATCTGCTACTTATGGTAATTCAGCAGTGGGAGTTTATTTAGCTTCTTTTGATGAGGCCGTTGATATTTTTAATCAGGCTAACGGTGATACCCTTTTACAAAGTGTAAATTGGTATGGTGGCGATGGATTTATTAAAAGTAATGCGATACTTTCAAGTAGTGCTGCATGTGATTTTGCAATTGCTACTTCTTACTACGCTCCTGAATTCGGATTGCCAATGTCGGCACAACCAAAGTGGCAGCCATTAACTGCGGCTATCCTTAGCCGTTGTGGACAACAGCCAGATGCGTATGCAATTGCTGCTTATGATGCAATGTGGGTGTTAGCACGTACGGTAGAAGCGAATAATGGAATACCTGCTGATGCAGCTAATCTGCGTAATTCATTCGTAGCACAAACAGCTCAGTTCAGTGGTGCTACAGGATCAATCACATTAAATACTTATGGCGATCGTGCAAATGGCTCTTTCGATTACTGGGGACTTCAAAAAGTGAATGGAGTGTATTCTTGGAAGTTTGTGAAGAAGTCGTTGTAAAATTTATTGAACGATTTTACGTTTTAAAGTATGAGAAAATTCGTTTTTATATTACTTGTACTTTTAAATGTTGCTTCTCATTTATTCGCCCAGCGTACCAATCCCTTTTTAAGCATTACCGGTAATAGAGGCTTTCCTGAAATCAAGCAAGCCATTCCGTATAATAAAGGAGTAGGACAATTTGATTATATCGATTCTACAGATGCATTGATAACACGAATTGATAGCGTATATGTATTTCCGTTATATTTCGAGTTAAAGGATAGCCTTCAGGAATTGGCATTCCGAATTATTTCTCCTTTGCCTTCTAATTTTTCTCCTAATAAAGGTGATCGCGTTTCTTATCGTTTTGAAAATAGCGATTTGGATAAGCAACTTGGCTTTGAAGCATTTTTACAATTAAGCAGATTAGTCGTTAGTCAACAGGATTCTACATGGGTGCGATTAAAAGATGAAACACCTGCTCGATTAAAAGAATATTCGATGGAGGCAATTCGAATTACAGATAAGAATGGCTTATCCAAGATTCCTCCTGGCGTTTATCAATTATTAATTAAAACAAAATCACCAAAACGACCTCATGGCTATTATGCCATACAGTTTGGAGCAATCCCATCTATCGCTTTTCCTGCTCTTGAAAAAACAATTGAGTCAATTAAATAAACAATTTTAGTTTGCTTTTATAAGCTTGAAAGACTTCGAATAATTGCCTGCTCTTAGTTGCAATAAATAAATTCCATTCTGTAAACTTCCTGCTGGAATCGATAATTGCATACTATGAAATCCACTTTGCATAGTTGTTCCTTTTGCAAACGCTCGAATAATTTTTCCGTTTATATCTACCAATTGAATATCAACAGCTGTTGCTTCAGGTAAACTAAAATCGAGCTGAGTAAATTCATCAATAACAGTAGGGTAGACGTTAGCAATTGGCTCTGTCTGATTCATTCCGTAAACTGCTGTTGCGTAATCAAAATGTGCTACTATTGAATCGTTACTAACGAGGTTTACTTTTACGAGTGCTGTACTATCGTTTGGTTGAAACACTTGACTGTTAGAGGTCCAATTGATAAATGAACGCATCGTATCAGGCATTGCTTCAAAAATATTATCCATTCCACCAAAGTAAGTTCCTGTCCAAGGAAACTGATCATGCACAATAGTATTAAAACGTACTTTACCAAAGTTGGCAGGGTCTGCATTCAATGTAATATTATAGGGCCCCGTTAAACCATAACATCCCATCATTCCACTCGGCATGTAGTTACAACGATTAGCAATGAATGCACGCAACGTATCCATATTCTGATTCCACTCTGTAAGTGTACCGCCCCAACGAGCGCTATGCGCAGCCATTTCAGGAGTAAGCTTCGCTCTTATACTATCTAATTGAGAAAGCATATTATCGCAACTGAAAACAGTATTCCATAAATCAGCCATTCGCGAAATATAAAATTGATTGAACGCTGGATTTTGTCTTAGGCGATTTAAAACTAATATATGTCCTTCCGGATCAGAATTACCTGCTAATGCTTCTACATCGCAAGGATCTGCTGTATAACCTGTATTAGGTATTCCAGTGTAGTTGATATAATGACCAAAGGTGGCATCGTTATCCCACAAAATATATCCCCACTTTAAATGTTGTTCAGTGGAATCTAATCCGCGCCACCATCCCGTATTATAGTTGAGCCAATCAGAACAAACAGTCACTGCATTAGTGATTACATAATCTACAAGACTACTTGCGTCATAACGATCCATTACGTAATTATAATTTGTAGGATTAGCCATGCTATTATTCTGGATATAACTCCACAGTGAGCCCCATTCATTTAGTGCTGCAGGTCCACCATATTCTGCCCATGTATTTCCCCAGGTTTCGATATAATACAAATTGTATTTATCCTGTCCGTAATAATATTCCGTGTAGTCATGCTCATCAGGATTCTCGCGTATATCATACACTCCCCAATACGAACCATTCAAATACACGATACACTTTTCAGCATTTCTAACATCGAGGTTCATTCCACCTTTTTTCGATAGCATATGAATATAAGCATCACGCACATGACAACTTCCTTCATTTGCTTGTCGATGATCTGCTGGATAATTGTCATCACCAGCAGCACGTAAAATCAAACGTTGAAAATCTTGACGTGGTGAATACTCAAATAGTTTTTCTTCAACACTATGATTATATCCCATTTCATCACGAGAAATAAAATCTAAGCTACGCTGACTAAGCACCCACGAATCTTGTCCGTGGCGATTAAATTCACCATAGGTATTTGCTTTACGTACTCCTGCTGTATCAAAATATTCAAAAGATCCTTTGGGTTCTAAATTACCAGCACCGTTGGCAAGATTGTTTAGTTGTGTTGCTGAAATGGAAACAACCGGCAACGTATGATTTACATTAATAAAATAAGTTGCAAACTCCATGAAGCTAGGAAGGATAGTAGGATCGTTGCTATAGGTAATTGCTTTAATCACTTTTGTTTGGGTAATTGTATTAGGATTAAGATATGCTGGCGAAGCTAACGTAGGTGCAGTACCGTTATCAGTATATCGGATAGTTGCATTCGTTTCTGTTGTCGACATGAAATAGGTTAATGAACCTGTATAAAATCCTGCATTATAGAAGAAGTCAGGTTTGTCGGCATAACGTGTATAAGAAGTAGATAAATTATTAGTTGCATTCGGTGTTGGAATAATAAAAATACCCCATGTGCTACCGCCATCGGTTGTTCTTCCACGTGAATGTCCGTTTTGAGTTTTTAATGCATCCGTTGCATCAATAATAACTCCTGATGGGTCTGAAAATACAATGTCTTCTCCATTATTTTTTGTTTGTGTTATACGAAAGCTTGTATGATAATTATTTCCTGAAAAATTATTTCTTCCGCTGCACCAGAAACGAAGGTAACCTCCTGCGCTAATAAAAGTACCAGCTGGGATTTGATATTTAGTGTTTTTTATTGAATCATCACTTAGGTAATAACCTCCTAAGTTCACAGATGTAGTTCCTGAATTATATAATTCAATCCAGTCTTCAAAGTCACTATGGTTATCGACAAACTGTGTAAGGTTAGATGCTGAATATTCATTAACCACCACCTGCGCATTGGCATTTGTAAATAGGTTAATAGCAAAGAATAGGACGAATAGGCGTAACGATGTTTTCAAGGCATTTTGGTTTTGGAATGCTTAAAAATAGTTACTTATTCTGTAAAAAGAATTTAAAAATCCCAAATAATTACAATTTCCAACCCTTCTCTAACAACTTCTTCTTACACCCCTCACAAAAATCAGTTTCCTCATTCAAATGATCTTTACCTTTCGCATCGCGCATATAGCAATGAAGGTTAGGACAGTGTGGCAATCCTTCTGTATGCGCTAATTCATGCAACGTTACCTTGCGGAACTTCTCCATTCGATTGCTTCCTTTAATTCTAAAGCCTGAAACGACACACGAATATCCAGGACAATATCCTAATCCCATTATTCCAAAATCTTTTGCATTGCCTTTTGTAGTGCTGATGTCCTTACTCGTCAATCCTAATAGTGTGTACTTATTTTGACAAATTCTTTTTTGTATCGCAATGATCGAATCAGCCCGGAAACGTTTGTTTGCTGCGTAATAAGCGCTTACAGGAAGTGGTATAGGCTTATTTACTACCACCTTCGGACAAACTTTCTTTACCTCAGAAATAATAAAGTCTGCCTGTGATTTATCGAGATCACTGTAGGGTTGTATTACGATTGTTTTTTGCTGTTTAGGTTTTTCTTTTGAAATAATGCTTTGTGAAGTTGTCTCCTGCTTGCAAGAAATTAAACTGCTTGTTATTAAAAATGCAAGGACTATATTGGCTAGGGAATTTGAGCTTTTCATATCGTAAATATCGGGATTAAAATATATTTGACTGAGGACCTACATACACACTTTCCGACACGGATGGGTCTTCATTGTTATTCTTCCAAGAAATAAATAAGAATGAGGTAGTAAGTGTTGGATGTTTAAAATAGTATTTTAAATGATAATTGATGTTTTTGATTGCGTCGATATACACACAATCGATTAAATTATCATGTTTTGTTATTTGTGAAATAGGATATGCTTTCACCATATTATTCATTTCTGTTTTGACAACAAGATTATCATAATCCAGCGTAAATAGATTTGCAGGAGGTATTGTCTTTTCGTTTTTATATTGCTGGAAATATAAATCGAGTTCAATTTCATTTTCCTCGTTATGTTCGATGTAAAACAAATGATCCGCCGTAATAATATGGATTTGTGCTTCTGTTTTGTAGCAAGTTGCCAATGTCATGCAACAGACAAGGATGTATCTTTTCATAGAAGTCTATTTTAAAAATATCTTAAGTCAGGGTCGCAATTGCAGTTCACACATTTTAACGAACGTCCTTTAGTAATGTATTTTTTATCACCAATGTTGATGATAATTTCTCTGTCTTTTGGTCGTTTTGCATTTTTAAAGTCGCGCACATCACTAACTCCTGTATGAATGGATCCTCCTGTGCGATAAGCTATATTAATTAAAGAAGTATTAAGGTCGCAACCATCTACACCACATGCAATCACTTTCACAGGAAGTTTCAGTGAGTCGATAAGTGCTGTATCTCTTGGAGAAGAATTATTGTCGGATAGCAAAACAATTTCACTCCCAGGTATTGCAAATTTTTGAGCATAGATTAAAGCTTCTAAAACATTTTCTGCTATATCCATATTACCTAATCCCATTACCATGTATTTTTTTATTCCTTTCACATAAGTGCTATAATTACTTGATGTGTCTGTGTGAATTCCTCCAGTGGAATTTAGTCGTTTCATGTAATCAGGAATTCCATCTCCATCATTGAAATAGACAAAGCGGTCTATCTGCTTGTTTTTATAATTTAGATCAAGCCATTTGTTTACTTCCATCAAGCTTGGTAACATAGACGTCGTTACATCAACAACTACAATAATACTATCCCAGTTTTTATGTCTGTCGAGAACAGGACCAAGTGTTTGTTCTGCTTTATAATCATACACCAATACAAACCCGTGAAATTGTTCCTTAGCAGTATCAAGATTATTAAGTCCTGCAATTTTCATATCTGTCCATTTGATTTTACTAGCAGAATTTAAGTACGGTAACTTTTTCTTGAGCTCTGCGATGCGCTTGTTATTTAATTGATCTTGATTAAAATTTTCTTTTACGCTAAATCCTGAATAAATCAACCAAATTTCTGATAGATCTTTCTTATCTACCTTATCGAATTTGATACTGTCAACCAGTTTTTCTTGTCCAAATGCGCAAGGTAACAAGCGGACATTATACAAACCATTAAGCATATTGATATCTGCATAACTTCTATCAATAATTTGTAATGTTCGCTCCTGTGCTATTGCAGAAAGTGGGTTGGCTGTAATTAATAGAATGGCGATAGTTATTTTGAAAATTATTTTCATGACGATAAAATTTTAAACTGATTAGACTGCTAATTGAAAAAATCAAATCTTTTTAATTCACCGTCAGTATTAGAGGTGGAGCTGAGGTTAGTTTGTTTCCTTTGGTTATCACAACAATGTTTTCAATCAGAATGCGATCTCCTTTTTGTAGCGCACTTATTGCTGCTTTCATGTTAGCAGTAATCTTATTGCTTTGTGATGGTTCATCAATTAAATTCGCTCTATGGCCTCCTTTGAAAATGAAAGTGCTTTTGAAGCTAGTTACTCTCACATACTTTCTAACAATGCTTAATGAGTCTGTATTTTGCAATACTTCTAAAGGGACTGTTTTTTCGTAAAGGGTAGTGTCTAGGCGGACTTTAAAGTCGATAGCGGTTCTCGTTTGTGCATTACTGGAAATAAGAACAAAAAGTGAAATGAAAATCAGGAATGCTTTTTTCTCGATAACTTGAAAGGTCTTCATAAGCGTTGATTTATTGGAATAACGCTAATGAACCTTTATTTATTATTAATACAATTGTTAAATAAAATTGCTTCGAGAATCTTATGGGAGAAAATTATTATCTATTTAGCAAATTTACCTAAAGGGACTTGTCTTACTACCAAAATCACCAATACACTTAACACTGCTGCAAAGAAGCACCATACAGAGATTAAGTAATCGTTGAAATATATTTTCGAAACTAAGTAAGATAGAAAAATGATTGTGCCTAAAATACGCATACGGTGACAGGTCGAAATGAAAGGTGGGATGACAGTCGTAACGAAATACAACCAACCACTAATAGGAACTATCTTCTCAATAAATGAAAGTTGATATTGTATATGATGTTCTTTCGCAACAGCAACCACATCATAATTGATTAGGCAAAAAGCTAAGTAACCAGATACTATAATTCCGATTATTAAAAATATGAATAACGTGTTTTTTCTTTTTTGATCTTCTTCATAAACCCAAACCGATAAAGGCACCCATAGTGGCCAGACCACCTGCGCGAAAAATAAAAAGAGTAGGGTGAAGGTTGTTATTGCTTCTTTGTTAGAGGCATCAGGTAAAACCAACCATAACAAACCTTCTAATAATTGCTGCGTTCCGAATAGCAATGGAATAGCCGCAAATAATTTCTGATGTTTCTTTTTAGCAGATTTAAGAGAGATGGCACCTGCGACTGTTAATACGGAAGCAGAAACAAAACTGGCTGTTGCAGAGAAGCACATGATAAAAAGGTTTTAATAGGCAAGTGCAAGGTAGTAAGAAAAGTATCTGATGCATTACTTTATAATTTTAATAGCAAATTGCTGATTAAGCTTCGGAATCAAATCGTGCCCCTAATTTTTTATTTAATCTGCATTTTGTCTGACGAATGGCGTCTTGACTAACCCCAACTAAAAATGCAATTTCTCGTGTATTAAGGTCTAGTTTTGAAAGCGCCAAATAACGCATCTCAGTGAATGTGATATCTGGGTGTTTCTGTTTTATATCTTTTATAAAATTGGGATAAACTTTATTGAAGGTGTTAACAAAAACTGTCCATTGTTCTTCAGAAATAATCTTTGTATTGGAAAGTTGTTTAATCATTTCATCGTCTATTGTAGTTCCTTGAACGGTATTGTTTTCTGGATCGGTCTTCAATAATTCTGCGTCTTTATTTGGATGATTCAAATCAATTATAGATTTTGTAAGCGAATAAATCTGTTCGGTCGCCTTACTTAGGTCATCCAAGGCCTTGGATTTATCAAGAAATAATTGTTGTCGCTCTTTTTTATGGCGTAATCGCAGTCTGATAAAATAGCTGGCTGAAAATGTGACAACAATAATCAGAATCAACATTAATGGTTTGAACTTGAAAGGCCATATTATCTTTTGATCTGAATTCGATAATCCAATATTCTTGGACGTTATATTTTCTTTATTCTGTATGGCTGAATTCGTTTGCTCATAAATTCCCTGCGTATCAGTAACTGCAAATACATGAAATGTTTGGGTAGGTAATAAGCATGTTAATACCACAATCAGTCTAAATAATATATGCTTCATAATACACGAAGATAATCAAGAATTAAACTTTCTCACAAAAAATCAATATTTGTCACGCTTTTTTGGCTTGATAATCACGTTTATCGCGCTAAATATCACGGCTTGTCACATTAAGTTGCGCCAAATGGAGAATATCTTTGGGACTTAAACCTTAAAAACAAATACAATATGAAAAAGAATTTCGTTTTAATTTTATTATTGATTGGGTTCGGAGCATCGGCTCAAGAATTAACTTCCAAAAAAGGAACTCCAATTCTTCCCGAAGCAGGCGATTGGAGTATTGGTATCGATGCAAAACCATTTCTGGATTATGCAGGAAATATCTTTAATGGAAATGCTTCGAATTCGTCACCTAGTTTCAATTGGACAAGTACAGTTTTCCCACAAATCATTACTGGTAAATTGGTGAAAGATGCAAATACAGCATACCGTGTAAAGTTAAGACTCGGTTCTACATCAGCTAAACAGGAATACGAAGTGAAAAATGATTTGAATACAGCTAGCACTGCAATGGATGTTGAAAAAATAAGTTCTACGAACATTGCTTTATCTGCAGGGATTCAAAAATGGAAAGGTAAAGGTCGTTTGCGTGGATTCTATGGTGCTGAATTTGGGATAGGATTATTTGGCGTTACAAAGGATGTTCACGAGTACGCCAACGCAATTACCTCAACGAATACAGCTCCAACTACATCAATTCCAGATGCAATCGATGCTGATGGATATCGTATTACAGAGTCTAGCGAAAAAGTAAACTTCAATTTCGGTGTTGGTAGTTTTATAGGTGTTGAGTATTTCTTTGCACCAAAAATGTCTTTGAGTGGTGAATTTAATTGGAGAATAAATTATTGGAGCTACGGAGCTAAAGAAACTACTGGCGAAAAGTGGAATGGCACATCGGTTGAAACAAGGACAATCTCTAATCCAGGCAAATCTTCTTCATTTGGATTTGATAATGGAAATGCTGGTGGATCTATTGCAATGAATTTTTATTTCTAGTTAATCAATTTATGTTTAGGTTAGGGCGGCTCAAAAGGCCGCCCTTGTTTTTATACTTAAACATCCTTACATTAAAATATAGACTAATGAACGGGTTGAAATCTTTAGCTTGTTATTTATTAAATCTATAAAATCAATTTAATTTTAATGAAAATATCCACCCATATTTCTGTTTTTGCGCTGGTTATTACGTTTGATGCGAGATAAGTAAAGATGATTCTGAATTGGACCAAAATAACGATTCGCTTGCAGCGAATTGCGAAAAATTTCTCGCAAATAAAAAAGCGAGCTTTTTATTGCTCGCTTTTTTTTCGCTTTGACCATTATTTTGGTCATCAAGCGGTCCGGACGGGACTCGAACCCGCGACCCCATGCGTGACAGGCATGTATTCTAACCAGCTGAACTACCGAACCGTTTCCCAACGATATATTACATTCATTGCGGGGTGCAAATATAGCATTTCATCATTTTTAAGCAAAATTTTCTGATGATATTTTTAAAAGATTCTTGTAATAGCTCTTTGTCGCTGAATTTGAGTTACTTATTATCGGGTAAATTGTCAGAGGTATGTTGTTAATCCACCGTATTGATAAGGAAATTAAGGGAAAAACTTGTCATGGCTTCTTAACATGATGATGTTTGCAATAAAAGAACCTCCATCAGATTAGGCTTAATAAGGACGGTAATTTTACAATGTTACCATTACATACCTTTAATCCCGCGTTACCTAATCATGAATTTTATTTTGAGTTTTATTGATCAATTAAAAAAAAATTGGACAGTCCTGTTAATTACAATCCTGACAGGTTCAGCATTTCTGCTCTTTACGTTCGAGTATTCTGTTTATAAAGGGGTATTGCCATCAAACCTTACTCGTGATACAGCTACCGTTTTAAATGGACCAGCGTTTACAGGCGCACTCTCTAATTTAGGAATTCTTTTATGGAGTGCTACTGCCGCAATTATGTTGTTCTCTGCTTACCATCTCTATAAAAACACCGTGCAACGTCGTGCAGCATTAATGACTTTTTTATTTGGTTGTCTGACTGCTATGCTTTGCTTAGATGATACTTACCAATTTCATGAGAAAGCATTTTCTGGGATTATTTATGTTCCCGAAGAATTGATTTATGTTTTTTATTTGATGTGTATAGTGGTTATTGCAACAGTCTGCAGAGTAGTAGTAGTTACCACACCGTATATTGTCGGACTCGCTGCAATGGCTTTTTTTGGTACCTCTATCCTAATCGATGAGTTGAATCTTCCTTCAGGTATACATGATGCCTTTATTGAGGATTCTTTTAAGTTTGTTGGAATTGCATTGTGGACAGTATATCATTACCAATCCGCATTCGGATTTATTTCCGATGTTTCTTGGAGAAAAGAAAATTTCAATAAAGAGTAATTATCCCCACTAGCAAATTATTCCGCCCATCAACATCATGGATACAATCCAATATCCTGCAGTGATAAGAATGTACTTCCAGCTTTTCATTTCAAACTGACTGTTCATACCTATAATAGGTAGTGCCACAAACATTCCAGTGAAAAGTCCATGCGCCATGCCATGTTGAAAGGTTCTATAATTGTTCCCATATCGAGCCATCGCATCTTTTAACCACTGCTGCGTACTTTCTGAATTGTCGCCCAAAACTAATGAGTATAATGCGCCTTGATGAATCACAATCTGATAGAGTGTCATTGAGACAAACAGGCTAAATAAAATGGCTAATCCGAAGGTCTTTAACATATTCGCCTCTTTCGCTTTTTCTCTTGTCATGCCCGTTTCTTGCATCCAAATAGTGCCAAACGTTTTTTCATTATACCAAATAGCTCCAACAATCATTGGAATAATTGTAGACGCAAGTAAAATTGCTGGTTTCATATTTTATTCTAATTTTAAAAATCTAAAATAAACATTTTTATGATAAAGAAAATTGCCCTTGTTTTATTTCTGTTTGCAAATTTTAAATCCAATGCTCAGATTAGTTCTAGCATTTCGTTTGGCGGGCAGTCAAGATCATTTATCGTGTATGCGCCCGCAAGTTATATTCCCGGAAACCCAGTACCGTTAGTGTTTGTATTGCACGGATTAACACAAACCGGACAAGCAATAATGAATGTAAGTAATTTTAATTCCGTAGCTGATACTGCTAACTTTATTTTGGTTTATCCCGATGGAATTTCAAATGCATGGAATATTAATGCAAATTTACCAGGAGCATCTACAGCTGATGATATCGGTTTTATTGAAGCATTGATTGATACTATAAGTGTTAATTATACTATTGATCAAAATAGAATTTATAGTTGTGGATTTTCTGCAGGTGGATTTATGAGTCATATGCTAGCTTGTAAATCTTCACGTTGCTTTGCTGCGATAGCTTCTGTAGCCGGCACTATGACAGATAGCGTATATAATTCTTGTGCTCCAATTTTTAATTTACCAGTATTGCAAATTCATGGCACCTCGGATAATATTGTAAACTTTAATGGGAGCTTAGGGAATAAATCTGCAACTGATGTCGTTGACTATTGGAAGAATTTTAATGGATGTAATGCGGCACCAATTATTACATCATTACCTAATACCTCATTGCTTGACTTTTCAACGGTACAATTATTAGATTATTCACCTTGTTCAAATAATGATCTTGTGCAGATGTTAAAAGTGAATGGGGGAGGACATCAATGGCCAGGAACTTCAAGTTTGCTTGGTGGATTAGGGACAATTAATATGGATATTAATGCCTCTGCTGAGATATGGAAGTTTTTTAGAACGAATGCTTGTAACTCTTCACCACAAGGGATTCCTTCTAATTCACCAAATAATTTTCAATTAGAATCAACTCAAGGAAATAATTATTATTTGAAAGGAAGTACACCAATAGCATTAATTGATATATACAATACCAATGGTCAATTAGTGTTTAGTTCAAAAGTGAATTTACCCTATGATATAAACATAGATAAATTCACTAGCGGTATGTATTTGCTAAAAGTGTTTTCGAATAATTATCAAACTACTTTCAAAATTAAAAAGCCTTAGTTCTTTATGAATTTCTGGTTTATTGCACTACCGGAGTTGTCAATTAATTTTAATACATAAACACCTTGACTTAATTCATTAACGTCAATCGAGTAGGAGTGATTAATAAAGCTACCTGATTCGATTTGTTGTCCTATTGCGTTCAAAATTGCATAACTATTTATTTCAGATGTGTTTCCTGTGATAGTGATTTGCGAATGCGCAGGATTTGGCTGAAGAGCAATCTTAGTAGTACTTGTGTTATTGTTTATTCCTGTAAGAATAGTAGGTGTTGTTGTTTGAAGTGTGAATCCTGTGTTGATTCCTTTGTAGATGATATTCCCTAATGAGTCCACCGTTAATGAATCGCAATATGTATTCGTGCAACCAAAGAAAGATGCTACCGTCAGGCAAACATTGTATGTGCCAGGATTAGCGTATTGATGTGAGGTAAACAGCTGATTAACTAACGGTGATCCATCACCGAAATTCCAACTGTAACTTAAGGCATTACTTGCATATAATACAACTGCAGAAATTTGATAAGGTCCATTTTGTGTAAATACGAATTGAGCGTTGCAAGGAGATCCATTAGGATTAGTAATTGTATCGATTAAGACACTATCACAAAAAGTCGTTGTGCAATTTGGACTGCTAACTGTCAAACAAACATTGTATACCCCATAATTGCTATAAATATGATTAGGGAATGCACTTGAACTAGTACTTCCATCGCCAAAATCCCAAGCATAAGTTACAGGAGCGCCCAATGCAGGGTTAGCAACCGACTGATTAATAAAGTATGCATTTAGTCCTGTATGGGTGTAGGTGAAATTTGCTTGACATGATGTTGCATTGGTCAATACATTTACAGCTAAACAACTTGTGCAAAGTACTACTCCCATAGTATCTGTTTCTGTCATACAAACATTGTAAACACCCGGATTTGTATAAGTATAACTTACTATCCCATTTCCACTTTGAGTAGACCCATCTCCAAAATCAAAAGTAAAAGTGTTGGGAGAATTAGTGTTTCCTGCACTAAAATTAAAAGTGCTTGCACTAACTGGAGTTATATTAAAAAAACAATTGGATGAACTATTAGTTGTAATCGTAACTGCTGAACAAGATGTGCATGTATCTATTCCGTTGATGTAGGTCATACATACATTGTAAGTACCTGCATTCGCATATGATTTTTGTACAACAGCACCTTGTACAATTGGAGATCCATCACCAAAATCCCATGAGACTATACCTGCAGAACTCGGAACAATAGCAGTAAATTCTTTTACGTATGATGGTGAACTTGGACTAGGACTGCTAACTTGAAAACTACATGATGCACCAACTTGTATCGTTACGGATGAAGTACAAAAAACAACACCATTAATTGACTCCGTGCAGATGACTGTGTAAATTCCTGGTGCACTATATTGATGAGATACAGATGATCCTGAACCAATGGAGTTATCACCAAATTCCCAATCAACTTGAGTAAGGTTGGAACTAACATTATCAGAAAAATAATAAATGAAATTGTTAAATGGATCCTGTGAAAATGTAAGATTACAAAAGCTGATGGTAACTTGTTGTGTAAAGGTGCATAAAGGAATTGAATTAGTAGAATCTAATACCGACATCGTCACAGTATAATTTCCAGATTGAGCGAATGTATGTGTTGGCTGCGGACTAACCATGCTTGAGCCATCACCAAAATTCCATAATAGTGCCGCGTTGGGATAGGATGTATTATTAGGTATAAAATCAAATGTATTGGGATTGCCAACTTGCGTTGCTGTAAAGTAGCAAAGCTGTGCATTTGAAGTTAAGCTAATCAGGATAATGCTTACTAATAAGAAGTACTTTTTCATGTTATTTGTTTTGGGCAATCAAATATAGGGAATTTTCGGAGGTGTTTAATATTTGTCTATTTTAGTAATGAAGTTTTAAAACACACTTATGAAATTTAATTACTTAATCATTGTTGCATCATTAATGATAGCATCTTGTCATTCAACCAAAATTGCAGAGCGTGAAAATAAAGAGAAGAGGATGGAAGGAGCAGAAGAAGATTTGCGCTTACGCGAAGAATGGGATCGCGAGCGATTAGCAGATCCTCGTACTGGTGAGATTCCGAAAATGATGCGTGAAAAGGAATTAAGTTTTGTTTCAACCATTCCGGGTAATGAAACCAATGCCCGTTCTGCTATGTCTCAAATTAACTACGACTTTCGTGGCCCATTTAATTTAGGAGGTAGAACCCGAGCTTTTGCTATTGATGTGACCAACGAAAATGTTTTATTGGCAGGTTCTGCATCAGGAGGGTTATGGCGTAGTACGGATGCAGGCGCTACATGGACTCGTGTCACAACACTTGGAAGTTATCAAGGGGTTAATGCAATTGCACAAGATAAACGTCCAGGTCATACCAATACATGGTACTATTTAACAGGAGAAGCATACGGAACTTCTGCAAGTGGCGGTTCAGCGTTTTATTTAGGAAATGGAATGTACAAGAGTATTGATGGTGGTTTGACATGGAATTCACTTACCTCAACAAGTTCTGGTACTCCACAAACATTTGATAATATCTGGGATGTTACATGGACTGTGGCAACCGACAATGGCAACCTATCACAAGATGTTTTATATGCTGCAGTTTATGATGGAATTTATCGCAGTGTAAATGGCGGTACTTCGTGGTCGTTAGTGAAAGGTGGTGGCGGTGCTGGATCGTTACAAGCTTATTTTACTGACGTGGCTGTTTCTCCTACGAGTGTGGTTTATGCTACAATAAGCAGTGATGGAGCGGTAGCTCAAAAAGGAATCTGGCGTAGTGCTGGTGGTACATCGTGGACGAATATCACACCTTCTAATTTTCCTGTTAATTATGACCGCATTGTAGCTGGCATTGATCCTAATAATGAGAATATTGTTTACTTCTTTGGTCCAACGCCTGGCTATGGTAAAGTGAGTACTGATTTTTTAGGAGATACACTTTACAATAGTTTATGGAAGTACGAATATGTATCAGGAACTGGTGCAGGTGCTGGTGGAGTATGGACTGATCTGTCTCAAAATTTACCTGGTAATATTGGAGTGTTTAATGGAATGAATACCCAAGGTGGTTATGATGTGGTGGTGAAAGTGATGCCGGGTAATTCAAACGCTGTATTTCTTGGTGGTACTAATATCTATCGTTCTACAACTGCATTTTCTGATTCATTGCATAATGATGTAATCGGAGGTTATGAGCCTGGTGCTGCATTGCCTTTCGTGAATGAATATGAAGGACATCATCCTGATCAGCATGTAATGGAATTCATTCCTTCTAATCTATCGAAAATGTATTCCGCGAACGACGGAGGTATTGCTCGAACAGATGATTGTTTAGCATCTAATGTGGTTTGGAATGACTTAAATAATGGGTATATCACTTCTCAGTTTTATACAGTTACAATGGATATGAATGCTACGGACGATGTATTAATGGGAGGACTTCAAGACAACGGAACTTATAGAACTACCAATGCTATTTCTACAGATCCATGGACACATCCTTTTGATGGTGATGGTTCTTATTGCGCTATCGGAAATGGAACAGAATACTATTTCTCAAAACAACAAGGACGTATTTACAAAACACATCTAGATGCGCAAGGTAACGTTACGGATTACCGAAGAATGGATCCGATTGGTGCAAGCAATTATCGTTTCATTGCTCCTTTTGTTTTAGATCCAAATAATAATGATTTGATGTATTTGTGTGCTGGAGAATCAATCTGGCGCAATGATGATTTAAGTGCGATTCAATTAACGAATCAGTTTGATACTATCTCTACCAATTGGATTCAATTCCCAGATACATTAGCTATAACTGATGAAGTAATTACAGCTTTAGCAATTAGTAAAACTCCTGCAAACCGATTATACTACGGTACTAATAAGCGCAATATTTATCGTATCGATAATGCGAATGTTGGTGTTCCTACTCGACAAACAATCACATCTACTTTGTTTACGGCAACTGGTTACATCAGTTGTATCGCAGTTAATCCTGCCAACGCCGATGAAATTATGGTGGTGTTTAGTAATTATAATATTTACAGTTTATTCCATTCGATTGACGGTGGTCTTAACTGGACAAAAGTAGGAGGGAACCTTGAAGCAACTACTGGTGGAACAGGTAATGGTCCGTCTTTACGTTGGGCTTCAATTTTACCATTAGCTAATGGAGATAAAATTTATTTTGTAGGTGGCAGTACTGGGTTATACGCTACTGCAACATTAAATGGGCTTTCTACAGTTTGGATTCAACAGGGTGTAAATACGATTGGTAAATCAATTGTTGATATGATGGCTGTTCGTCCATCAGATGGATTAATTGCAGTTGCAACGCATGGAAACGGAATGTATTCTGCGCGTATTACGAGTGTGAATGATATTACCTCGTTGGATGATTATAGTAAAATGGATTTTCATATTTATCCAAATCCTGCTTCTAAATTTATCAATGTAAAACTACCTGCAGCTGATATTGCTGGATTAGTAAGTCGCTATGAGATCGTGAATGAAATAGGGCAGTCAATTGTTAACGTTGACAACTCCCGATTGAATCAGGAATTTACAATTGATGTAAGTGAATATAAAAGTGGTGTTTATTATCTGAAGTTAATCAGCAATCAAGGATCAATCTTATCTACAAAATCATTTGTTGTTCGATGATTACCTCGAGAAAACAAATTTTATAGGTCGAATAAAGTTCTCGTAGTGAATATTTAGTAAATACATTCCATTGCTATTAGCGTTTAAAGGAATTGTATTATTAATGCTGCTGCTGCTGTAAATGATTTTACCTTCAGGATTTATTATTTCAACTCGTTTCACCTCATGTAAGCTTCCCTCTAGGTTTATAATGCCTGATTTCGAAATGTTAGATATGTGTACTTCATTATTTTGATTTTCGTACAATCCAGATTGAATGGTGGAAACCTGTAAAGTAAAGGTGTCTGTTTCATTGCAGCGATAGCCAACAAGTGTTACTGTGTAAGTGCCTCCTTGCTGATAGATATGGATAGGTGTTCCTGCATTCGATTGTTGACCATCACCAAAGTCCCATAAAATAGAATCGCAATTTTGTGTTTGGTTCATGAATATTATTCCTGTTGATGAGAAATAGGAATAGGAAAAATCAACATCAACATCATAGTCGCCTACATTCCAGAAACCCAAACTATCATAAGTCACTAGCTTTGCAGCATTACGAATATTGGCAGCATCGGTGCTATCTAATGTACTCGCAAAAGTGATTGCAGTTGGATCTTTTCTAAAAACGATTGAATAAAAAGTGCAAGCAGCTGCATAGCTACCTGCTAAGGATGGATGACTTTCATCAGCACTATATAATTCGATTCCTGGAAAATTATTTCTGATGTATCTCCAAACAGCACCTACTGGTGAAACTAATGCACTATTCGTGTTAGCCATATTTTCATAACGCATACGCAACAAGCTGTCCATTCCAGAATAAGTACATATCGGTGGCCAATTAGGACAATTGCTAGCATCTCCATTTTTGCGTCCCCATGTCATGTAAAAAACAGTTTCAGTACATGGATTAGCAACGTTAATTAATGAGTCTAACGTTTTTGCGTATGGGTAAACAGATGATTGTACTTGTGAAATAGGGAAGGAGGGTAATTGACTTTGCTCTTGTAAGACAACAAAATCAAAATTGCCTTGAGCGATTTTTTGCAAAGTCGTTGCATTAGTGCTATGAAGCTGAAAGGTGTATCCACCAATACAATTACTATCGTAAATCACACTATCTCCTGTAGATTGCGCTGCGTTGGATAATAAAGCAGGTAAATCATTTACATATGTGTAGCTGTTTCCGATAAACAAAACTTTTTTAATTTGTTGTTGTGCGATAGCACAATTGGTAATCAACAATAAAAGAAATAGCGATTTTATTTTCATCATGATACAAAAATAAAAAAGGGACTACAATTGTAGTCCCTTTTTTGTAAGATTTAGTTCAGAATTATTTGCTGAAATATAAACGCGTAATGAAGATACCATTACCGTCATCTTTACCTGCATCTGATTCAACTCCTGATGCAACGAAAGTTAATTTCCAGCCATTCTTAATCATTTCATTGATTTTAGCGCCAATAATTGCATCATTAGATGCGATGTTTCCGAACTGGATACCAACCATTGAATAGAAATTCAATAATTTAGTTTCTTTCAAGTTATCACCTACATCTTTCAAGTCGCTACGCTTTACTTTACCTGCATTAGACTTGTCTCCTTCACGCTCAGTTGTTAATGCTTCGATATCAACTGTACCTTGATTTTCGATAATTCTTGAACGACCGATACCACCTGGTACGATAGACTCAACAATTGTGATTACTTTGAATTCTTGTGCGAATCCGATTGATGACATGCATAGGAATAATACTCCTAAGATTAACGATTTTTTCATTTTGTTTTGTTTTTCTGTTGTTTGTATTAATTAATTATTGTTTTACAATTTTTACAATTGAAGTCATGCCATTCATGTCCATCACCTGAACTGAATAAACTCCACTACTTAAGTTTCTTAAATCTACTGGTAAACCAATTTTTGTTGAATATGATTCAAAAGAAGAAACTAAATTTCCAAGGATGTCAAATACGCGAACGTTTACATTTCCTTCGTATGATGTATTGATTCTTACTAATCCGTTTGTTGGGTTAGGGAATGCACTCACAACATTGTTTTTTACTAATTGGTTAATTCCAACAGCACTTCCTGTATAGCGGTAGATTCCATCTGTTAAAGGATCAGCTGAGAAACCACCAGCCCATCCTGTTAGAGGACTAATCCAATCCATAGACGTATATCCATCAGCAGTTCCGATTCCATTAGTATCAACTAAAATCCAAGTATTGCCATCATCAGCACTGTATGAACTTCCACGACCTGTTGAGCTAGCTGCACAGCTAAATAATACAGAAGTTCCTGGTACGTAAGCTAGGTCACTGTAGAATGCAGGTCCTACCGGAGTGATTTGTGCCCAAGTAATACCACCATCAGTAGTTCTAAAGAATGTGTTAACACCAGCTGTTGTTGATTTAGTACATACTCCGTTTAAGGTATCTCTGAAAGCAATTGAACTAACAGTATTCACATTTGACACTACAGACTTTGCAGTCCAGTTAATACCGCCATCATATGAAATATAAACACGTCCTTTGTTTGTTCCGAACCAGATCTTGTTTCCAACTACAGTAAAGTCATTAACAATACCATATTCTCCTGCTACAGGAGCAGTGATGTTGGCTTGTGGAAGACGAGTCCAAGTAGCACCACCGTCAGTTGTAGAGTAAATTTCAAAATATCCACCAACTGGATCACCCATTGTCCATCCGTTTAATGAATCTGTAAAATAAACTACATTGGGGAATGAAGCAGCATTTGTATAAATACTTCCTACTCCTAATTGAGTCCATGTAGCTCCCATATCTGTAGTTTTGAAAATGCCACCACCACCAAGTGTATTGTTATACATAGCAGCATAGCACATATTTTCAGTAATTGCTGAGATGTTAGAGAAACGGAAGTTTGTATCAGCAGTTACTAAACCTGCCATCCAGTTATTTCCACCATCCATTGTCATAGAAAACTCCTGTGTGCTGATTCCTGAACCATCACCAACGCCAGCGCAGTTCCAAACGATATTAGAATCAACAGCATCGATATCAAAAGGATACGATGAAGTGTAGTTGTATCCAACATTTTGCATAGACCAAGGGCTTTGTGCAAACATGGAAACGGAAGTTGCTACAATTGCAACTAATGTCATGTAAATTTTTTTCATAAATAGTCGGTTTTAAATTGAAGTTCGAAAATAACAAAAATGCCTTAAAACACATATTTCAAAAGGAAATATTACAAAAATCCAATAAAACTTTATGGTAGATTTAAGCGAATACCAAAATACTTATGAGGCCTTAGCCAATTGTATTTTTAATTTGCTCAATTTTTAACTTGTCTAACGGTTTGGAAATAAAATCCGTAACAGACTCAAAGCTTTTAGATCTCTCAATATCATTAGGGTCGAGAGAAGAACTTAAAATATAAATTTTGGTTGGCGACAAACAAACATTCTCCGCTTTCATCTTCTCCAACAACTCAAATCCTGACATCTCAGGCATATTTATATCCAAAAAAATAACATCTGGTCTGTTGGCTTGATTGTCCAACTTACAGCTCTTTAAAAACTCGAAAGCTTCCTCAGGATTTATAAATTCTGAAACAACACACTCATTCCCGCAATGTTTTTCAATAATACTTCTGTTTAGGAAGTTATTGATTTTATCATCGTCAATTAATAGTACTTTCAATTTCTTCAAATTCGTTTAGTTCAACAATAAAGGTGGTTCCTTTTCCAAGCTCACTTTTAACGTTGATGTTTCCTCCTAGTGTTTCAATCTGTTCTTTGATAAGATGAAGTCCTACACCAGTACCATCAGCAACATCTTTATGAAATCGTTTGTATAAACCAAAAACTTTGTCTTTGTATTTTTCAAGGTCAATTCCAATTCCGTTATCAGCAAATGTAAGGGTAACTGACTTATCTTCAAAATCTACATGAATGGAAATGTTGCAATCACGACTATGGTCACGATATTTTAGTGAGTTCGATATTAAATTGTAAAAAATACTGTGCAAAAATGAGTTTATTGAATTAATAAAAAAACTGTCGTCGATATTGCTGTTTATTATAGCATTGGCCTCCCCAATTTCATATTTCAAATCAGATTTCGCTTCATTTAAAACTTTGGCTAAAGAAATTTTTTCCATCGATTGGTTAACCTCTTCTCGTATTGCTAAAATCGAATTCAAATCTCTTAAAATGGCATCAATTCTTTCAGAAGATTCTTTAATATGCTTTACAATTGTATTATTCTTTTCGTTTTCACTATTGTCAAAAAAGTTCGATAGCCCTACTAAATTTGCAATAGGTGCTCGTAAGTTGTGAGAAACAACATAGGAATATTGCATTAACTGCGAATAGTTTTTCTGCAACTTAGAATTGGCTAAACGTAATTGCTCCTCACTTCTTTTTGCAGCGATTTCAGATTCTTTGATGGAGGTAATATCTAAACCATAACCAAGCATCATTTCCAGTTCTTTGTTTTTATTATAAACCGGGAAATACTTTCTTAAAATAAAAACATGTTTGCCGTCATTTTGAATGTGTAAGTCCTCAAATGATTTGGAAATCCCTGTTTTAGCAACATCATTAAAGATAGATAAACGCCTATCTGCAAATTCAGAACTGATGTTCTTCATAGTTGCGTATTCATAATCATCCTTTCCAATAAGCCAGTTTCTGACTTCCGTATTGGCGATTGCTTGCGGATTTATAAATAAGTACTTGTAGTTTTTGTCTAATACTGCAATATCTGTTGGTAGGTTGTTTAATATTTTTTGATAGAAGTTTTTTAAGTCTTCAATCTCAGCTTTTGCAATCGCAGTTTCAGTAATTTCCTTTAATTGAATACAAACACCAATTGATTTGTCATTTGGTTTGTCAACAGCAGGGTAGAATGTAGCAATAAAAAATCTAGGTTTATTTTTAAGATCTTTTTTTTCGAATTCAATTCTGACTACCTTGTTTTCTTTAAGTGCTAATTCTACATTTTGTGCCATCAAATCACCAAGCTCTTCAGGCATACTTTGGAAAACATTTTGCCAGGCTTCTAACTTCTTAATGCCAAAACTATTCAAAATCTTCGCTGATTGATTGTTGAAATAGACAAGTTCAAAATTCTTATTTACCAATAAAATAACATCGTCTGAGCTGTTTAAAATAGCATTTAAATCTGTTGTTTTTTGCTGTAGTTTTTCTGAAATGCGTTCTTGTTGTGTAATGTTTGTGCCGTAAACATTTACATAGTTATTTTCTTTATTGGGAGAGAAGTTAAGAAAGAAATATTGCTTGTTGACTTTTAATTTTAAATCTCTGGTACAGTTGTCAAATAAGCAGGCTTTTATAATTGCTCGTACGTCCTTGTTGATAATAAAATTATTTTTTACTCCTACTTTTTGAGAAAAATCTGCTCCAACTTTATTAGCAAAAATTATTTTACCAATAGCATTTACTCTTATAACGGGATTCGGATTTTCAATAGGGAAACGTGCATAAGCCTCTTTTTCTTCGATTGCTTTGGTGCGCTCTGTCATATCTACAATATAAACGACTACGCAATTTTCTTCTTTGTAATTTAATCTGCAATCAATGTATAAATCCCAGTTTCTTGTTCTGAAACGATGCGAAATAAAAACTTCGTTATGCGTTTCTAAAACTTCGTCTAATTTCGACTTAAATTTTTTAGCTAGGTTAAAGTCTAATAGATCAAGTATGGTTAGGCCCGTCGCAATCCCAAATTTCTGTAAAATGCCTTCCTTTCCATCTGAAAGCACCTTAGTGATTTTGCTATTGTTGTCGATTTCGAAAAGGCTCCCACTCAGGTATTTTAAGTAAAGGTTAAAACATTTTTGGTTGGCAGCCATTGTTGCATCTATTTCAGATACAAATTTTTCTATTCGGCAGATAAATATTGGTGAATCAGTAAGATTGAGCGGGTGAATATTTAGGCTGTAAAAATGCTGTCCTGGATTTGTTGCAAAAGGGCCAATGTCTTTTTTTAGGACAAGGTTTTTATAAGTCTTAAAATTTTTTGGATCAGATAATGGGAATATTTCAGGCAGCCCCGATAGTATCGTTTGTATTTTAAAACTGCCGTTCCCTTTTCTTTGATCTTCCGGAAGCAATTCTAAAATATTTTCTTTTAAATCAATAACTTTTCCTTCAGCGTCTATTATAAAGTTCACAGCATCTTTATTTGAAGCCTAAAAATAACCTTTAATTGTACAGTAATGCAAGTTTTTAAATAAAAAATATACTGAATGAGGGCAAATGATAAAATTGAAACTACTGCAAATCGTAATTTTTACACTTCAGTATGATATTTTCTTCGTTTAACAAGTTTGCACATCATATTAAGAAATCATTAATAAAAATCGTTAATTTTAAACCCCTTCACAAACCCAAAACAAATGAAAAAAAACGTTAAATTTTTATTCGCAATCATTCTCTTTGCGTCTGGATTCTTTAGTGTCAATGCTCAGCAATGGGGCGATTACACACTTTATGCATTGCAGAATCAGTATAGTGCTAACTTGTTAGATACCAATGGTAATATTGTTAAATCGTGGACCTTTCCTTCTACTGCAAAGACAGGTTATTCAACTTATATGTTGCCTGGCGGAACGTTGCTAAGGACCGTTGCCCGAATGGGGAATTCTTTTCAAGGTGGGCCAATTTGCGGTGAAGTTCAAAAGGTTGATTGGAATGGAAATGTTGTTTGGGATTATATCTATTCTACAGCAAACTACTGCTCTCATCATGATGTTTGCGCAATGCCCAATGGAAATGTTCTCTTGATAGCATACGAGCGTAAAACAGCTGCCGAGGCATCAGCAGCTGGATGTTCACAAAGTATCGAGATATGGCCTGATAAAATAGTTGAAGTTCAACCTACAGGTGCTACAACAGGAACAGTAGTTTGGGAATGGCGTGCATGGGATCATTTGGTACAAAATGTTGACCCCTCAAAGGCAAATTATTACCCATCTATTGTTGATCATCCAGAATTGCTTAACATAAATTACAATACACAAAAGGATTGGATGCATATGAATGGAATAGATTACAATCCTATTCTGGATCAAATTGCTTTTTCATCGCGCGGATTAAGTGAATGGTTTGTTATCGACCATAGCACTACCACTGCTGAAGCTGCTTCGCATAGTGGGGGGAATGCGGGCAAGGGAGGAGACTTCCTTTTCCGTTGGGGGCATCCCGTAAATTATAATGCAGCAGGTACTTCTATATTGAACGTAACACATGATTCGCATTGGATTCCTGAAGGTGTTCCTAATGCTGGTCGTCTTGTGGGCTTCAACAATCGTGGTGTTTCTAATAATCAAAGTTCGATAGACCAGATTGATGTTCCTCGTGTTGGGTATAATTATTCCCATACTGCAGGGACAGCCTATCTCCCTTCAACCTATACAAGCCGACTCGCGTGTAACGGATATTCATCGAACATGGGGAATTCGCAGCAATTGCCAAATGGAAATCAGTTGGTATGTGTTGCGACCGCGGGATTAATATATGAAGTAGATCCTGCTGGCACAACTATTTGGTCAAAACAATTAACAGGTGCCGTTCCTCAGTCATTTAGATACGATACTTGCTATGCTAATAATCCTGCTCCGGCAATTCCGGTTATTTCATCGGCAGGCGCTACTATTCTTTCTGCAACTTCAGCCGATTCCTACCAATGGTATTTGAATGGAGATTTGCTCATTGGAGAAACTAATCAGACGATTTCATGTACACAAAATGGAATTTATTTAGTTAGAATAACGCAAGCGCCTAGCTGTTCTTTTAGTTATTCATCTGGTTATAATTTCACCTTAACTGGTATCAGCACGAGCGATAATGATATTAAAGGAATTTCCTTTTTTCCAAATCCAGCAACAGATCTTATTAAAGTTGGCGGACTTGAAAAAGTGAAGGATAATTACACGGTCAATTTATTTAACCTTGAGGGTAGATTAATTTTTAGTGCTGTCAATGTTCAAGAAATTCCTACCACGAATTTATCTAACGGTGCCTATTTAATTTCTTTAACAACTGATGCAGGGCAATCAATTAACCAAAGGATCTTTATTGCTAATTAATTTACCTATGAAAAAAATTACTTTATCAATATTAATCCTTCTATCATCCATTGCAAATGCAAAGGTGGTTCACTTTGTTGTTGATATGTCGCAGCAAGTAGTGAATGTTACTGGTGTTCACATCGTAGGTGACTTTCAAACAGTAGCCGGTTATGCTGGTGGCGATTGGAATTCAGCTACCACATTGATGACGCAGATGGCCTCTGATACGAATATGTATGAGGTGTATGTGGATGTACCAGCCTTCGCCAAGTACGAATATAAATTTGTGAATGGCGATCAGTTTTACGAGGCAGAGTTTGTTCCTGTTGAATCTCGAGTAGGTTATAATTTCAATGATAACCGTTGGGTCTATGTGGATTCGATTGCTAATGATACATCCTTTATTGGAGCAATTTTGTTTGCAGGCAATGCACCAGTAAATAAGTACTTGATTAGATATTTAGTTGATCTATCATTGGAGCCTTCTGTTAATTCTTCTGGTGTGCATTTAATTAGCGACTATCAGGGATTTAATCCGCAGACCAATATTCTATACAGTTTTGGAGCAAATGTTTTTGAAGTAATTAATTATGTTGATGCTGGTTTTTATCAGTATAAGTTCGTCAACGGAAATACTTTATCGGATGTGGAACTAGTGCCCGCTGCTTGTTCTAGCCAGTTAGGTAATAGAGGTGTTGCTGCGTCTATTGATATGATATTGCCTATTGATTGTTTCGGTGGTTGCGGTGTTTGTAGTACATCTGGACTAACAGAAAATTCACATGCATCATTTAATTTATTTCCTAATCCTGTCGCCGATGTTTTAGCCATTAGATTTGAGAATGAAAAGGAAAGGCAGATTCAGATTTATGATACGAATGGGAAATTAGTTAGTGATTTTACTTCGTCAAATGCAGTAGAGAGAATATCTGTATCATCATTAGAGGTTGGCACCTATATCATTAAAACAATCGATCGCTCAAATTACAAAGAAGAGTCAAGCACATTCATCAAATCAAAATAACAATAATGAATAATTACAATAAATTATTTTTAGGAGTATTATTTTTTCTTCTACAATCATTAAATGGTTTTTCACAACCTAGTTTGTATGATATTGGTCAAATACAACAAATCGAAATCACGTTTACACAAGCTAATTGGGATTATCAATTAGATACAGCAAAAGCAGGAGCTGATGGTTATGTGATGGCTTCTCAAGTAAGAATAAATGGAGTTGTTTTCGATAGCGTTGGTGTCAAGTTTAAAGGTAATAGTTCTTATAGTGTGGCTTCAAATAAAAATCCATTTAATATTTCGTTGGATGAATTTATTAACCAGGATTACATGGGTCATTCAACCATTAAATTAAGTAATTGCTACCAGGATCCTTCTATGATTAGAGAGGTATTGGCATATAAAATTTTGGCTAGTTATATGGATTGTCCAAGATCCAATTTTGCACAGGTTTACATCAATGGTAATTACATTGGATTGTATTCTAATGATGAGAATATTGGGAATTCGTATCTAGGAGATAAATTCAATTCTACGAATGGTACCGAATTTAAATGTAATCCAATTGTTACACCTGGTCCAACAACTAAATGTAATTTGAAGTACATTAATTCAGATAGCAGTTCTTATTTTAATTACTATGAATTGAAGTCGAATTACGGCTGGAATGAATTAGTTCGTTTATGCGACACTGTTACTAATTATGGTTCATCATTGGAGGCTATCATTGATATGGATCGTGTAATTTGGATGTTGGCCTATAATGCTGTTACTATTAATTTAGATAGTTACAGCGGAGTGTTTGCTCAGAATTATTATTTGTACCGCGATTTGAACAATCGTTTTGTTCCGATATCCTGGGACTTAAATATGGCCTTTGGAGGTTTTCCGTTCGTTGGAAGCGGAGCTACTTCAATGGGGTCATTAACTGTTGCTAATATGCAGCAATTGCCATTAAATATTCACAGTACAGATTCCTATTGGCCATTAATTAATGATGTATTCAATAATCCGACATGGAAAAGGATGTACTATGCACATGCTAAAACAATTGCTGATGAATATTTTTCAAGTGGAGTTTATCAATCAATGGCAAATACATACCAAACATTAATTGATACTGCCGTTCAATCTGATGTAAATAAGATGTTTACTTATTCGCAATTTCAGTCTTCGTTAAATACTGATATTACTGTTGGTAGTTATATGGTGCCGGGGATAAATAATTTAATTACTTCAAGAATGTCCTATTTGCAAGGAACTGCAGAGTTTCAAGCAGCAGCTCCAGTTATTTCAGGAATTGTAAGTACTCCCGCTCAGCCCATAATTTATGATACCGTTTGGGTGAATTGCAATATGACCAATGGAACATCAATCTGGTTGGGCTCTCGTGATTATCTCTTTGGTAAGTTTGCTAAACAGCCAATGTTTGATGATGGGTTACATCATGATGGTGGAGCTGGAGATGGAATCTTCGGAGCAGGAATTTTTTGTTCATCAACTCAAATGGACTACTATATCTATGCTGAAAATGCGAATGCTGGAATATTCTCACCCGCTCGTGCAGAGCATGAGTTTTATCATTTAAATGTTACCAATAATATAGTTTACTATAAGGAAGTAGCATTTAATGAAATCATGGCTAAAAACGATGCGGCTATAATGGATCAGAATGGGGAGTATGATGATTGGATTGAATTATATAATACGTCAAACCATCGCATTAATTTATCTGATTTGTATTTGTCAGATAATAAAAACGACAAATTAAAATGGCGATTTCCAATTAATGCAAGTATCGACTCTCATAGTGAGTTAATAGTTTGGACAGATGGTGATAGTACGCAACAAGGATTACATACAAACTTTAAGTTGTCAGCGGCAGGTGACTCTGTCTATATTAGTAACTCTTCTGGATTTGTAATCGATAGTGTTTATTTTGGTCCGCAAAGTCCAGACATCTCTTATTTCCGTTGCCCAAATGGAATAGGAAATTTTGGATATACATTGTCATACACTTTTAATCAAAGTAATTGTCCTACATCAATTGGCGAGTTGGGTTCTGAAAAAATAAGTGTGTATCCTGTTCCTTCGCAAGGCTCTATTACTATTGAATCGAAAGTTAATATAAATAATATTAAACTGTTTGACTTGACAGGTAAATGTGTCTTAAATGTTAATATCGGTAATGAAAACAATTATAAAATGGAACTACCTACTTTAAATGATGGTTTATATTTGTTACAGATAAATAATTCCGAATTAGTTAAAAGAATTCAAATTGTTAAATAAGATGAGAATCAAAATTCTATTATTGCTGCTTTGTTCGTTTGTTTTATTCTCTTGTAAAAAGGAAGAAGGTGATGGAGGTATGGCAACTATAAAAGGTAATGTTTGGGTTCGCGATTGGGATAAGAACTTTAATTTAATGATGTATGAACATCCTGGTTTAGATGAAGATGTTTTTATTGTATATGGAGATCAAACCGGATATGGCGACAAAGTTTCAACTGACTTAAATGGGAATTTTGAATTTAAGTACCTGAGAAAAGGGACATATACGATTTATGCTTTAAGCGACACATTGCAATCTGCCAACGTTTCATACAACCAATTTCCAGTAGCTGTTAAAGTTGAAATAAGCGAGAAAAAACAGGTGATTGATATTGGGACTTTAACAGTTAATAGGTAATTAATGAATCCCGCTTTGTTGCAAATTATTAATCGTTTTGAGCCAATAAGCTTGGTTGAAATGGGTCGTGCTGAATTGATGGAACGATCAGATTTGAAATTTGCTATTACGTTTACCGATTTAACTTCATTATTACCATTGCTAATTGATGATTATCGTATGTTAGAAATTCGCGATAAGCGTTTATTTGAATACGATACCTTGTATTACGACACTCCCGATCATTTGCTTTATAGAATGCATCATAATGGTAAAATGAATCGATTTAAAGTCAGACGAAGAACGTATGTCGATAGCGATATCAATTTTTTAGAAGCCAAAATTAAAAACAACAAAGGTGTTACAAGTAAAGTGCGCGTTAAGTGCGATCGTGATGTAGATTTTCATGACCATATGATTTCTGAATTCCTATTCGAACATTTAAATGTTGATTGTAGTAATTTATTGCCATCCATCAATATAAACTATAATCGCATCGCTCTGGTAAATAAATCAACTATTGAAAGGGTAACAATAGACCTTGGATTAACTTATAGTGTCGAAGGAAAAAAGTCAACATATAACAACCTTGTGATCATTGAAGTTAAAAGTGATGGCAAGTCAAATACACTTATCAAACGATTGCTGCGTGACACGAATAAAAAGCCTGTTTCATTGAGCAAATATTGTGTTGGTATGTACATGCTTGAAGTCAATGAAAAGCGCAATAACTTTAAAAAACAAGTAATAAAAATCAACAAACTAATTGCTAACTAAATAACATGTTATTACAAATTACATCTCCAGAGGGAATAGAAACAATTGCTAAAATCGCTACTAAATATGGAATTAGATTGCTGATTGATTTAGTATCTACCTATATTTTAATGCAATTTATTTATTTCCGTTTTTATAAAAACAAAGACTTGTTGTTCACGTATTTTGTTTTCAATATTGTCATTTTTACTATTTCTTTCTTATTGAACAGAGTTGAGATTTCTATGGGTGCTGCATTTGGTTTATTCGCTGTGTTTAGCATGTTGCGATATAAGACCGAAGAAATAAGTATTAAAGACATGACTTATTTATTTCTTACAATCGCAATAGGTATTGTTTCTGCAGTTACGCGCTTGAAAGGTGTCGAAGATGTTTACGAGTATTTATTCTTGATAGCTATAATTGCCGCAATGATTTTAGTTGCTTTAACATTAGAAAGTAATTGGTTCATGAAGCAGGAACTTTTTAAAACAATTTATTATGAGAAAATAGAATTGATTCATCCTGATAAATACAATGAGTTTCTAGAGGACCTTAAATCTCGAACAGGGATTGATATTCATCGTGCTGAAGTCCAAAAAATAGACTTTTTACGAGATACAGCTCAGGTTAAAATTTATTTTTACGATTTAAGTAGGTAATTGTATTTTGAAATCAGGTTTTGGTGTTTTTTTAGTAATGATAGCTTTAGTGCTATCACCATTTTTGGGAATTGCTCAAAGGCCTTCTGATTTTTCTTTATGGACATCAACGCAGTTGTATTATTATTTTAATAAGTCTAATTATGCAAGTTTTCAGTATCAAAATAGATTTAATGAAAATGCTTCGCAGTTCGACAACGCTAATCTTTATTTCATCTATGGACATAACTTCAATAAAAAAAATAATATTGAAGTCTATTATCGGTTACGAACTAGTTATGATGAAGATGTTCATACCTTTTTTTGTGGGTATAATCGAAAGATCAAACTGAAGTATTTTAATCTTTATGGTAGGGTTGCCTTGCAGCATAATCGAAATTATTTTACTTCAAAAGAAGATTTAGATCAAAGTTTAACACGAGCACGTTTTAGATTAAGGGCTAAATATGAAATCAATAAAGTTTTTGCTACTACAATATCTGCTGAACCAATGGTAGATTTAAATGGTCCCGAGAGCCCTAATGTCGATAGAATTAGATATGTTGCTCAATTCATTATTCAGTATAATAAGTATCAATCATTAACACTGTTTTATAATTATCAACCTGATATCCATACTTTTTCAGTGCCAGAAGTGAATTATGTTTTAGGTATCAATTATGAAATTGTTTTACCTAGTAAGGGCAAATCCTACAAAAAGCTTTTTAAGCCTGATTTGAAGTCTGAAGAAGGGAATGATTCGAATGGCAAAAATCATGCTGACAATCAGTAATTGATTTGAATATTCGGTAATTTAGCATCCCCAATCCGTTACCATTATGATTCAAATGATTATTAAAAAATTACTTGACCAAGTCAGGTTATATTTTTTGACAGTGTTTAAATGGGTGTTGCTTCCATTTACTGTCATGTTTATAGTGTTTTGGGTTGGGAAATCGAGCGGAGTGGAAGTAAGTACGCTCACTCGTGATACAGCAGCTGTTTTGCACGGACATCCATATGATGGAATGATTTCTATGTTAGGATTGTTTTTATGGAGTGCTTCTGCTGCGATTACGTTATTAAGTTATAGCGTAATTAGAGCAAGCAATTCAGTAAATAAAGGTGTGTTCTTGTATGGGGGATTGCTTTCATTATTCCTTGGATTTGATGACTGTTTCCAATTGCATGAAGAAGTGTTTATCCATGCATTTCCATTTGCTGAAAAGTTATTTTATCTGGTTTATATTGGGTCAATAATCGGATACTTCTTTCGTTTTAAAAACGAATTGTTTGAAACCAAATTCTTGTTTTGGATTGGGTCAATGATGCTCTTTTTAGTTTCCATGATTCTTGATAATGTAGATCCATTTGTGGCACATCAAGTTTATTATGAAGATTGCTGCAAATTTGCGGGTATCTTCCTGTGGCTTATGTATTATGCAACTACAGCTTACCAAGAATTAAAATCAGAAAATCGCTAATTCATATGTGCTGTTTTAAAATTTTCATATTTAATTCATTTAATAATTAGAACTTAGCCCCTGTTAAATCGTAGGAAGCCCTATTAACTATGAAAAAGATAATTCTAACACTTACAGTATTCTTTGCAGCAACGCTATTTGCTTCTGCACAAGAGAATGCAAACAATCCGAATGCGCCGGAAATCAGTTTTGAAAAAGAAGTTCACGATTTCGGCACTATTGATTACGCTGGCGATGGAACATACGCCTTCAAATTTACTAACACAGGAAAAGAGCCATTGAAAATTACAGATGCAAAGGGTAGTTGCGGATGTACGGTTCCTAAATGGTCGAAAGAGGAAGTAGCTAAAGGCCAATCAGGTTATATCAATGTTAGTTACGATACTAAACGCCAAGGACCTTTTACAAAAACGGTAACCGTGATGTCAAATGCAGGGAAGAATCCAACAAAGGTACTAACCATTAAAGGCGTAGTAAAAACACAGGAGCAGACAGAAGACCAAACTCCATTTATGAAGCCGGGTGGTGCATCTCCATTAGAAAATCCGAAACAATAAATTCAAATAATTTAAATAAACAAAACAATGAAAAAATCAATTTTATTAGTTGCTTGTACATTATTAATGGCATTTGCAACAAACGCACAAACAGCAGATAAGCCAGCTCCAAATCCAAATGCAGCTGAAATGACTTTCGACGCATTAGAGTTTAACTTTGGTACTATTAAGCAAGGTGATTCTGTAAATCATGAATTTGAATTCGTTAATAATGGTAAAGAAGATCTTATCATTACGAATGCAACTGGATCTTGTGGATGTACAGTTCCTCAGTATCCAAAAGAGGCGATTAAAAAAGGTGGTAAAGGTGTAATTAAAGTAACATTTAACTCTGCAGGTAAAATGGGAATGCAGGACAAAACGGTTACAATTACTTCAAACGCTAAAAACTCTCCAGTTATCCTTCACTTAAAAGGAACTGTTGAAGCACCAGCTCCAGTAGCAAATCCTGCTGCAACTCCTGGTAAATAATTAAAATATTAAGTTTAAATTTGCAGTCCTGTTCAATACTGAACGGGACTGCTTATTTTATAGACTATGCCTAAAATTTCAAATAAAGGGCTTCAAATGCCCCCATCACCAATCCGTAAATTAGTTCCTTTTGCAGAAGCTGCTAAAAAAAGAGGTGTTCAAATTTTTCATTTAAACATCGGACAGCCTGATATAAAAACTCCAGAGGTGATGATGAATGCGATTCGTAACATCAAACTTGATGTTATTGAATACAGTCATTCAGCGGGGATTGAATCATATAGAAAGCGCCTTGCAGAATATTATCAAAAGAATAATATCCAGGTCGATTATTCGGATATCATGATTACAACTGGCGGTTCAGAAGCTATCGAAATTGCAATGATGTCTTGCTTGAATCCAGGTGATGAGATTATTATTCCTGAGCCTTACTACGCAAACTATAATGGATTTAGTACACAGGCGAATGTGGTAATTAAGCCAATCGTTTCTTCCATCGAATCTGGTTTTGCTCTTCCTCCAATTTCAGAATTTGAAAAGGTGATTACTGAGAAAACAAAAGCTATAATGATTTGTAATCCAGGTAATCCAACAGGTTATTTGTATTCGAAAGATGAGTTACAAGTATTGAAAGCACTTGCTTTGAAATATGATTTATACCTTTTTGCGGATGAGGTGTATAGAGAGTTTTGTTATGATGGTAAAACGTATTCATCGGTAATGCAATTGGATGGTTTAGATCAAAATGTGGTATTGATGGACAGTATCTCAAAACGTTACAGTGCTTGTGGAGCTCGTATTGGAGCCCTGGTTTCTCGTAATAAAGAGGTTATGGCTGCAGCTTTGAAATTCGCACAGGCAAGATTAAGTCCGCCAACATTCGGACAAATTGCGGCTGAGGCGGCGATAGATACTCCTCAAAGTTATTTTGATGAAGTAGTTGCTGAATATGTGGAGCGTCGTGATTTAGTTGTAAGTGCAATGAACGCAATGGATGGAGTTGTTTGTCCAAAGCCTAGTGGTGCATTCTATTGTATGGCTCAATTGCCGGTGGATGATGCAGATAAATTCTGTCAGTGGTTATTAGAGGACTTTTCATTTGAAGGTTCTACAGTGATGCTGGCTCCTGCAAGCGGATTCTATTCAGATCCTAAACTTGGGTTACATCAGGTTAGAATAGCCTATGTGCTTAATAAGGAGTCGTTGCAAAAAGCAATGAACTGTTTATCAGTTGCATTACAGCAGTATCCGGGAAGAACAATTCCTGTTTCTTCTCAACAAATGACCGCCTAACTATTTGCATGATTCTTTTTAAAACTGATTTGTTAATATTTTCAATTTAAATCAGGAATTGAGATACTTGCATCCGATAGATTTGTGTTATAAAGGAAATGCAAGTCAATGTTGGTATTTGGGAATAGTGTAATCGCAGATAGTATTTTAGTTTTACTTGGAATTACAGGTGTTGTGCAATTGTATTACATTCTGTTTCAATTCTCAGGAGTAGGATTTAAAAAGATTTCTTCAGTAAAATCGATCAAGTATGAACCAGTTTCGGTAATTATTTGTGCCCGTAATGAATTGAAAAATCTTCGCGAGTTTTTGCCCCAGATTTTAAAACAAGATTACCCCCAATATCAAGTGGTAGTTGTTAACGATTGTAGTTGGGATGAGTCTTCCAGGTATTTAGAAGAGATGGAGGATGCTCATTTTAATCTAAAGATTATAACTATTAATGAGCAAGAAAAATATCAGCACGGGAAAAAGTTCGCATTAACATTAGGAATTAAAGGTGCCGCCTTTGAGCGATTGATTTTTACGGATGCCGATTGTTATCCTGCTTCAGACCAATGGCTGAAACAAATGGTCGATACACTTTCAGTTGACAAGGAAATTGTAGTTGGATATGGGGCTTATCAAAAGACAAGCGGTTTTCTAAATAAATGGATTCGTTTCGATACTGCTCAAAACGGATTATTGTTTTTAAGTCGTGCCCTTAAAGGAAAAGCTTACATGGGAGTAGGGCGTAATCTGGGTTATTTAAAATCGTTGTTTTTTAGAAATAAAGGATTTGCATCGCATAATCATTTACTATCTGGCGATGATGACTTATTCGTTAATGAAACTGCTAATAGAAACAATGTTGGTGTTTGTTTGTCAAGCGAGTCATTCACTTATTCAAAACCAAAAGAGACTTTTAAAGATTGGCTTCGACAAAAGCGACGTCATATGTCCTCAGGAAAATTCTATAAATCCAGTGATAAAAGTTTGATAGGTTTTTACTTTTTTACTCATGCTTTATTTTGGATTTTAATTACTATTTGTTTGATATTGAAACTTAATTTGGAGATTGCCGTAGCAATACTATCAACTAGGCTAATCGCTCAAATTATTGTATATTGGACAGGATTTAGAAAATTAGGAGAAAAGGATCTAATCATACTTATCCCTATTTTCGATCTGATAGCTGCAATCATTTATCCGCTGTTAGCCATAACAAACCCTTTCATTAAGATAAGAGTATGGAAGTAACAGCATCAACCCCAACCCTAACTATGGAAAAGCCTAAACCACAGCTTCAAATTACTGACGAGGAAATTCAACACCTCTCTGATAAAGCTATTAAAGATTTTAAGCTGGTTCGTAAGGCCGTCGATGAAGGCGACCAAAAAGCCTATGCTGAATTAATGGCTCGTTACAAGGATTCCATCTACTATATGCTATTAAAAATGGTTAATAACCGCGATGATGCGGAAGATTTGACCATTGAGGCATTTGGAAAGGCTTTCAGAAATATAAAGCAATATACCCCTGACTACGCCTTCAGTACATGGTTGTTTAAAATTGCAACTAATAACTGTATCGACTTTATCCGTAAGAAAAGAAAAATGCTTTTAAGCATTGATAGAGGGTTTGAAAATGAAGATGGTCAGGAAATGTCATTTGAAATCAAATCTGACGGGCCAACACCTGACGATGTTTTAGTTAAGAAGCAAAAGGTTTTAATGATGAAAGAGGTAGTTGATAAATTAAAACCTCGTTATAAGAAATTAGTGGAGTTAAGATATTATCAGGAATTGTCTTATGAAGAAATTGCTGAAGAACTTGACCTTCCTTTAGGAACTGTTAAAGCGCAATTATTTAGAGCTAGAGAGTTTCTATATCAAATTATTAAAAGTACTGACTATACCGCACACGATTGAGTAAATTTTGAATATGAATAAGGGGACGAAAGTCCCCTTTGTTTTTTAGGCTATTTTTGTAGCATGATCGATCACTCTCAAGTTTTAAAGCAATATTTCCCCAATTTATCTGAAGAACAATTATTGCTTTTTGCAAAGCACGAAGAGCTTTTTAAATCTTGGAACGAAAAGGTAAATCTTGTTTCGAGAAAAGATATCGAGAACCTAACAGTTAAGCATATTCTTCATTCATTATCATTAGTAAAGTATATTCGATTTGATGATGGTGCACGTGTTTTAGATATTGGAACTGGTGGAGGGTTTCCGGGTATCCCTTTGGCTATTTATTATCCTAATGTGAAGTTCACGCTGGTCGATTCCATCGAGAAGAAAATCAAAGTAGTGGAGGATATTGTTAAAGAGCTAGGTTTGAAAAATGTGGTGGTGAAAAGGAGTAGAGCAGAAGAGTTAAAAGAGGAATTTGATTATGTGGTTAGCAGGGCCGTAGCGCCCATGCAGGAATTAGTGGGCTGGAGCTTTAGAAATTGTAAAATGGGACAGGTGGGAAGCCTGCCAAACGGCTGGGTGGTCTTAAAAGGTGGCGACTTAAAAGAGGAGTTAAGTCCTTATAAAAAAGTAGTTGAAGTGCAGTCAATTCACGAATATTTCCCCTTGGAATTTTTCGAAACTAAGGCTATCGTGTATATTCCGCGCCAATCATTATAGTTTTTCATATTGATATTTAATTATTTAGAGTTAGAAGCTTTTATTTTTTAAATAATCAGGAAAAAATGACAATCTGTTTTGAACCTATTAGTTTTTTATTATCTTTGCCATCCCAATAAGAATAACAAAGTATAGTCATGAAAAGGACATTCCAACCTTCTTTACGTAAGCGTAGAAATAAACACGGTTTTAAAAAGCGTATGAGCACGGCTAATGGTCGTCGTGTATTAGCAGCACGTCGTAAGAAAGGACGTCATAAATTGACGGTTTCTGACGAGCGTTCTTGGAGAAAGTAATTTCTTTAGAAAAAAATATTTGATAGGCGGGCATCTTGAAAAAGATGCCCGTTTTATTTTTCAACATATGCAGTTTCGATTTTTACTTTTGCTTACTTTCGCTCAACTAAAAAAATTATGCAGCTATCGGTCAATTTCAAATTTTTTGAAAAAGCATCGGTAGCTATTTTTATATCCGAACATATTAAAAACTACTGCTATGCCACGCGATCATTCAATTAAATCGGTCTTAATTATTGGAAGCGGTCCTATTATTATTGGACAAGCCTGCGAATTTGATTACTCTGGTAGCCAGGCTGCCAGATCGTTGAAAGAAGAAGGAATTGAAGTTGTTTTAATCAACTCGAATCCTGCAACGATCATGACCGATAAGGTAACGGCAGATCACATTTATTTAAAACCACTTAATCGTAAGTCGATTGGTGAAATATTAACTAAACATAAAATTGATGCGGTGCTTCCAACAATGGGAGGACAAACTGCATTGAACCTTGCCATTGATTGTCAAAAAGCAGGACTTTGGGAAAAGCATGGTGTGAAAATCATTGGTGTTGATATCGATGCTATTCATACGACTGAAGACCGTGAGCTTTTCCGATTAAAGATGTTAGAGTTAGGTGCAGGTGTTTGTAAAGGAAGAACGGCAACATCGTTTTTAGAAGGAAAAGAAATTGCTCAAGAAATTGGATTTCCACTAGTAATTCGTCCATCGTTTACGCTTGGAGGTACGGGTGGAGGATTTGTTCATACCCAGGAAGAATTTGATAATGCGCTAAATTTCGGATTACATGCCTCTCCTGTTCACGAAGTATTGGTAGAACAGAGTATCATGGGTTGGAAAGAGTATGAGCTAGAATTATTACGTGATAGCAATGGGAATGTGATTATCATCTGTTCTATTGAGAACTTCGATCCGATGGGTATTCATACAGGTGACTCTATTACAGTTGCTCCTGCTATGACGCTTAGTGATCGTACTTATCAGAAGATGCGTGACCTTGCTATCAAATGCATGAATGGTATCGGACAATTTGCAGGTGGATGTAATATTCAGTTCTCTGTTAATCCGGAGAATGAAGATGAAATTATAGTTATTGAAATCAACCCTCGTGTATCACGTTCTTCAGCGTTAGCATCAAAAGCAACGGGATATCCAATTGCTAAGATTGCGGCTAAACTCGCAATAGGATATAATCTCGATGAATTAAAAAATCAAATCACGAAAAGTACTTCGGCTTTCTTTGAGCCAACCATCGATTATGTAATCGTGAAAGTACCTCGTTGGAATTTCGATAAGTTTAAAGGTGCTGATCGTCATTTAGGACTTCAAATGAAATCGGTGGGGGAAGCAATGGGTATAGGACGTTCGTTTCAAGAGGCATTGCAAAAGGCTTGTCAATCGTTAGAGATAAAACGTAACGGACTAGGTGCGGATGGAAAAGAACTTAAAAATCAAGAACAGATTTTAGATAGTTTGAAAAATCCAGGATGGAATCGATTGTTCCATATTTATGATGCATTCAAACTAGGAATTCCTTTTAAAACTATTCAGAAGCTAACAAAAATTGATGCTTGGTTCTTAAATCAAATTGAAGAGTTAGTAGAGCTTGAAAAAGAAATTCAAAAGCATACGCTTGACTCTTTACCATTTGACTTAATGCTGGATGCAAAGCAGAAAGGTTATGCTGATCGTCAGATTGCTCATTTGCTTCGTTGTTTAGAAAGTCAGGTTTATGCAAAGCGAAAAGATTTAAAAATAAATCGTGTTTACAAACTGGTTGATACCTGTGCAGCAGAATTTGAAGCGCGCACTCCTTATTACTATTCTACTTTTGAAACAGAGAATGAATCTGTAGCAAGCGATAAAAAGAAAATTATTATTCTAGGTTCAGGCCCTAATCGTATTGGACAAGGAATCGAATTCGATTATAGTTGTGTGCATGGTGTACTAGCTGCTAAGGAATGTGGCTATGAAACCATCATGATTAATTGTAATCCTGAAACAGTTTCAACCGATTTCGATATTGCTGATAAACTATACTTCGAGCCTGTTTTCTGGGAGCATATCTACGATATTATCCAACATGAAAAACCAGAAGGGGTGATTGTGCAGTTAGGTGGACAAACAGCTTTAAAGTTAGCAGAGAAATTAAATAAGTACGGAATCAAAATCATTGGTACTAGTTACGAGTCGTTGGATTTAGCAGAGGACCGTGGTCGTTTTTCAACTTTGCTTCGCGATTTAAATATTCCTTATCCGAAATTTGGAGTAATTGAAGATGCAGATCAAGCGGTTGGTGTTTCAAGAGAGTTAGGATTTCCTCTTTTAGTTCGTCCGAGTTATGTACTAGGCGGACAGAGTATGAAAATTGTTATCAATGAGCAAGAGTTAGAGACGCATGTTGTAAATATTTTAAAAGATATTCCTGATAACAAAGTGTTGGTAGATCATTTTTTAGAGAAAGCAATAGAAGCAGAAGCAGATGCGATTTGTGATGGAGAAGATGTTTACATCATTGGTATCATGGAGCATATTGAGCCAGCCGGAATTCATAGTGGTGATAGTAATGCTGTTCTACCTCCGTTTGATTTAAGTGATGATGTGATTCGTCAGATTGAAGAACATACTAAGTCAATTGCGAAAGCAATGCAGGTAAAAGGATTAATCAATATTCAGTTCGCGATTAAAAACGATATCGTTTATGTCATTGAGGCTAATCCGAGAGCGTCACGTACAGTTCCATTTATTGCGAAGGCCTACGATGAACCGTATGTTAACTATGCAACTAAGGTGATGTTGGGTGCTGTTAAAGTAAAGGATATTAAATTCAATCCTACTAAGAGTGGATATGCGATTAAAGTTCCTGTGTTTTCATTCGAGAAATTCAGAGATGTAAATAAAGAACTAGGGCCAGAGATGAAATCAACAGGTGAGGCGATTTATTTCATTGATGATTTACAGGATGAATTCTTCCAAAAGGTCTATTCTGAACGAAATCTATATTTGTCGAGATAATTATTGAAAGGAGGCTTTTATGTCTGATTTTATTCTTGTACTCATTGCTATTTTTATTGTCTTTGGAGTTTTTAGACGGTACCTGTTCTTCTTAGTGATGAATGCGGTATCGAAAAAGCTTTATAAAGAGATGCAAAAGCAACAAGGTCATTCATACGCTCATCAGCGAAATCAAGAGGGAAAAGTTCATGTAGATACGTCTACTAAAAAGTCGAACAAACGAATTAACGACGATGATGGGGAGTACGTTGATTATGTAGAAATCAAAGACTGATTCCGTTTGTTTTTTGTTCGTATTCCTGGTGGTTAATTTTTGGTTTTTTATTTCGTAGTTCGGCATTTTCCGATTATTTTCGGAGGCAATTACATATACTATGAAATCTATCGACTTTAACAAGGTGAAGCCTCATGCTATTGCAATGGGTGTTTTCCTTTTACTTACTGTAGTTTATTTTCTTCCAACACTTTCTGGATCCTCGCTTTCAACGCATGACGTGTCGCAGTGGATTGGAATGAGCAAGGAGATTTTAGATTATAAAGCGCAAACAGGAAAAGAAGCCTTATGGACCAACTCCATGTTTAGTGGAATGCCTTCTTATCAGATTTCTGTTTTATATCCTTCGAATTGGGTGAAGTATATCAATGATTTTATATGGTTGGGTTTACCTTCTCCAGCAAACATTGTATTTATTGCTTTATTAAGTTTCTACATTTTAGCAATTACGCTTAAAGCTGATTTTCGTCTAGCCATAGCGTTAGCAATTGCCTACGCATTCTGTTCATTTAACTTCGTCAGTTTGGTTGCAGGACATAATACCAAAGTACAGGCGATTGCTTTAATGCCAATGGTAATTGCGGGTGTAATGATGGCCTATCGAGGAAAATGGTTGTCGGGAGGTGCCTTAACAGCACTTGCCTTGAGTTTACAGATTTATGCGAATCACTTGCAGATTACTTACTACTTAGCAATTGCAGTTGGATTACTTGCTATTTCAGAATTCGTGAATGCAGTAATCAATAAAACGATTAAAGATTTTATGATTGCCTCTATAATTTTAGCTGGAGTCGCAGCCATTGCTGTATTACCAAACATAACCAACTTAATGGCAACAGCAGAGTATGGTAAATATTCAACGCGTGGTCCATCAGAACTAACAGAGAAAAAGATTAGTACTGGATTAGATAAAGATTACGCATTAGGATGGAGTTATGGAAAGATGGAAACATTTACCTTACTCGTTTCGAATTTTAATGGTGGTGCTTCAGGATATAAGTTAGATGAGAAATCTGCTACCTATGAAGCAATAAAAAATAATGCGAATGAAGGTTCAGCCAAAGATTTCGTAAAGGCAGCACCGTTATATTGGGGTGATCAGCCTATGACATCAGGACCAGTTTACAGCGGAGCAATTCCAGTATTTTTATTTGTTTTAGCATTGTTTTTAGTCGGAGGATATTTAAGAGTATGGATGATTGTTGTAGCATTATTATCAATCATGCTTTCTTGGGGTAGTCACTTTTTACCATTGACAAATTTCTTCTTTGATCATGTGCCAGGCTATAATAAATTCCGTTCGGTATCTATGACATTGGTGTTAGTGTCATTGATTATTCCATTAGCAGGTATATTAGGATTAAACAAATTGACAGACACCAACGGTAATGCAAAAGATAAAATCAAATTCTTATGGTGGGCATTTTATATTGCAGGAGGATTATGTTTAATCATGCTTATATTGCCAAGTTTGTTTGGGAATTTTAATGGTCCTTCGGATGAGCAACTTGGACAATATCCTTGGTTATTAGAGGCATTAAGAAAAGACCGTGAATCATTATTGCAAATTGATGCATTCAAATCATTATTCTTTATCAGTGCAGCTTTCTTTTTATTGTGGAGGATGTTGAATGGCAAGATGAAAAAAGAAATGGTGTTTATGATTTTAGCTGGATTGATCGTTGTTGATTTATGGTTTAATGATAAGCGTTATTTGAATGATGATAAATTTACAACGCAATCTTCTGTTTCAAATCCTTTTCCTAAATCAGAAATTGATGAGCAGATTCTTCAAGATAAATCATACTACCGCGTTTATAATTTATCGGTAAGTCCGTTTAACGATGCAAGTACATCGTATTATCATAAATCGATAGGTGGTTATCACGGAGCCAAGTTGAAGAGATATCAAGAGTTGGTTGAAAGACAAATTTCAAAAGGCAATCAACGTGTGTGGAATATGCTGAATGCAAAGTATATCATCTTTACGAATCAGCAAACAGGTCAGCCGATGTTGCAACAAAACCCAGAAGCATTAGGAAATGCATGGTTTGTTCAGAATTGGAAGATTGTTCCGAATGCAGATGCGGAAATGAAAGAAATGGATTCACTTGACTTTAAAACTACAGCTGTAATCGATCAGCGTTATGCCAATGGCGTTAGTGGGTTAAGTCAGAATGTAGTGGATTCAACTGCAACAATTACATTAGCTGAAAACGGATACTCACCAATGCAGTTGACTTACAATTCAAGTTCGAATGCAGATCGATTAGCAGTATTTTCTGAAATACATTATCCTGCAGGTTGGAATGCATACATAGATGGAAAACTTACTGATCATATTCGCTTGAATTATGTTTTAAGAGGATTGAAAATTCCAGCGGGTAAACATAAAATCGAATTCAAATTTGAACCAGCTGTATATGAGCAAGGAGAGAAAATGGCTTTAGCAGGTTCAATGATGTTGGTAGTGTTGTTAGGTGCAGCGGTGTTTATGGAGTTTAAAGGAAAGTCGACAGACACAAAAAGCTAAATTGAAAAAGGTTCTCATCATAACGTATTATTGGCCACCCAGTGGAGGAGCAGGAATTCAGCGTACGCTTCATTTTGCCAAATACTTAGGTGATTATAACTGTATACCCTATGTGCTTACGGTTGATCCTGCTTACGCAAGTTATCCCGTTATTGATGAATCTTTAAAATCAATTGTTCCATCCACTTTGAATGTCACTTACACAAAGTCATTCGAAGCATTGAATATTTTATCTGCGGTAGCGGGAAAAGATAAAGTGCCTTACGGTGGATTTACTAATCAGAAGAAATCTTCTTTCTTTCAGGATGCATTAAAATGGATTCGAGGTAATTTCTTTATTCCGGATGCAAGAATAGGGTGGATTAAATACGCTGTTCAAAAAGCATCAGAATTAATTCAAGCACATCAAATTGATACAATACTAATTTCTTCTCCTCCGCATAGTTCGCAGTTAATCGGATTGAAATTAAAAAAGGAATTCCCTCATTTGAAATGGGTGGCTGATTTACGTGATCCGTGGACAGATATTTATTACTACAAAGAATTATTGCATACCAACTGGGCTAAGAAAAAAGATTTAGCATTAGAAAAGAAAGTCCTTGAAAGGGCTGATTCTATTTTGGTAGTGAGTAATTACATTAAATATGCTTTTGCAGAGAAATCGCTTAAAATAAATGTCGATAAAATTCACGTATTGCCAAATGGGTTTGATGAGAATGATTTTGCAAAAGAGGAAATAAATAGTGACAATAAGTTTTACATCACCTACGTAGGCACCATGGCTGACTCTTATAAGCCAACAGTGTTTTTTGAATCGTTATCAAAATTGATTAGTGCAAATAATTTGAACAATTTAGTTTTTCGTTTTGTGGGAAGTATTCCACAACATATCAAAGAACAACTTCGCACTTTAAATATTTCGGCTGAATTTATCGGACACGTAAAGCATCAAGATGCGGTCAAGTTTATGAAGCAGACTAATCTTTTGTTATTAGTCATTCCAGATGCGCCAGGTGCAGAAGGTATCTTGACAGGTAAACTATTCGAGTATTTAGGAGCTAAAAAAAGAATCGTTGGAATCGGTCCATCTAACGGGGATGCCGCTACGATTATCAGAAGTTGTAATGCTGGAGAAATGTTTAATCGTTCAGATAAAAAGCAATTACAAGACTGGTTGTTGAACGAGATTAACCACGATAATCGTCATTTAATAAATCAAGCGGAAGTTTCGAAGTATACACGCAAGGAATTAACGCAACAACTTTCATCAATAATTTTTAATTCATAAACTATGTGCGGAATAGCAGGTTTTGTTGATACTTCATTAAATGGCGCTGAACGAAATGCAGTGCTTGAAAAAATGTTGGTGTCAATTGCGCATAGAGGTCCTGATGCACGCGGTGCTTGGTATCACGATGAATTAGCACTCGGACATAATCGTCTTTCTATT
>CAINEC010000076.1 GCA_903847585.1 uncultured Bacteroidota bacterium | reverse complement strand
ATCATCAATGATAAATAGAATACTTTCCATAAAAACACATCCATAAATTCACCGAACGTATGTTTGATATTTTTCAGATTTGCAATCTGCGATTTGCTGAAGTAGAGCCAGTCTTTGAAAAACACCCAATGAATAGTGTAAATACAATAAACGAAAAATGAATAATAAGCTTGGTATCGATGATACCATAAATGCTTTTTAGTTGGCGACAATCGGATCACGGGATTATCATCTATATCGGCATCGCAGCCATCTACATTCGGAAACACATGATGTGATGCTTTATGTCGTACCGACCATAAATAAGCGTTGGTGCCTTGCAGATTAAACGACAAATAAAAGATTAGTTTATTCACCCATTTCTTTTTGGAGATGGTGCCGTGAGTGGCATCGTGGCTTACATTAAACGCAAGGAATACTCCTGATACCCCAACAAATAAATAACGACCGATTAATTGAGTTAAGTTGTTGGCAGGTGAAAGATAAAGCAAGGCAATAGCAGCGATGAATACCGCGAAGTAAAATGCCACCTTGAAGTATAATAATCGTTGTCGTTTAGCTTGTAGGTTTGTCGATTTTAAAAGTGCTGCAACTTCATTTTTTAATTCAGTATGAAAAGTATCATGCTCTAGATTAGAAAATTTAACGGACATAAAAAGCGATTAAGGGTTTGACAAATGAACGGATAATCCTTTGAATCAGGGGCAATAATCTCGTAAATTAATGGAGGGGCATTAATAAACAGAAAGGCCCTAACAACAACCCACTAAAAATCAATAATTTAAAAAAATAAGCACAAACCATTTTGTTAATTAAAAATCTCGGTGTATTTTTGCCGTCCGTTGTAGAAATGCTCGTTCTTAATAACTACAACAGAGTTCCCACCCAAACACGTGTTTTAGTCTCGATAGTTTTCGGGATAGCATGAGTCGGAAACGATGTTCTTCTCCTTGTTAGGCAAAGAGAAGAGTATTCCTTCTTAGCTCAGCTGGTTAGAGCACATGACTGTTAATCATGGGGTCCCTGGTTCGAGCCCAGGAGAGGGAGCGTTCATAGACAGGAGGTCATTTTTGACCTCCTGTTTTGTTTTATATCCATTACAACCCATTGTGACCCGTCCTAAAAAAGTTCACATACATCATAGATTATTTAATTTTAAATCAGGATGCTAGAGTAATATATTTGCTGGATAATTTAATCGGATTAACTATTTTAATATTGAGCAACAAAGAGCAAAGTCCAATGAATATTTGTAAGTAATTTATATCTATGCCCATGATAATCTCTACTATTATCCAAAGATAAATTTCATTATCAAATTCTTTTTATTGCACCCATTTACAGAAAGCATGGTTTTTTCGGCTGAATTCTTTAACTTGCATCCATTCATTAAAATTATTTGTCTTTAAAACAACTTAAACAAATTTTGCTTGAAAGCTATATTCCATATGAATCGGGTTATTTTTATAATCATTAATTTTTTAATTATCTTTTCAGTTGCAAAAGCACAGGAGGTTCCAGCTAATGTTCAAAGCTACCTTAGTAACAATCTAGGTAATTCAGGGCTCATAGAATCAGATATTAAGGATGTTACAATCTCTTCGCAGTATACTGATCGTGCAACAGAAAGGACATATATTTATTTACAGCAAGCATGGAAAGGGATTCCGGTTTTTAATGCGATTGCTCCCGTTGTAGTTTCTAACGGTAAGGTGTATGGGTCAAAAATTCCATTTGTAAGCAAACTATCTTCTAAGATAAATAATGTAACACCATCAATTACTCCACAGCAGGCAATTAGTGCTGCATTTTCACATTTAGAGATGGAAGCCTCCGTTCCAGTACCTGTTATGAAGAATGGAGAAACACGAAAATTTACTGCTGACATTACATCACTCCTTTCCTCGCCTGTAGAAGTCGAACTGATGTATGTAGAAACTACAAAAGCAGTAAAACTAGCATGGAATATTACCCTCGACCTTAAGGATGGTTCGCATTATTGGAATATTCGTATTGATGCAACCACTGGAGAATTTTTAGAAAAAAACGACTGGGTTATCTCTTGTGATTTTAATGTTCCACATGATCATTCGGCCCATTCTACTTCACCATATGTTATGTCTCCTGAACCACTACCAATGCCTGGGTCTGGTACAGCAAATTATAATGTTTTCCCTCTTCCTATTGAAAGCCCTATTCATGGTACACTTCAACTATTAAATGATCCATCTGAACCAGTGGCTTCACCATATGGTTGGCATGATACCAATGGCGCTATTGGCGCCGAGTATAATATAACACGTGGAAACAATGTATATTCTTATGAAGATGCCAATAGTGATAATCTTCCAGGTTATTCTCCAGATGGTGGTTCTTCGCAGATCTTTAACTTTCCATATCATCCTGATTCGTCTAACGCATATCAAAGAAATGCATCACTTACTAATCTATTTTACATGAATAATGTGATTCATGATATTCTTCATCAGAATGGTTTTAATGAGGTTGCAGGAAATTTCCAACAGAATAATTATGGAAATGGCGGAGCCGCTAACGATTATGTAAACGCCGAAGGATTTGATGGTAGCGGAACTAATAATGCAAATTTTGCAACTCCACCAGATGGGTCTAATCCACGTATGCAAATGTATCTCTGGACCAACCCAACAATATGTAACAATTCGTTAACTATAAACTCACCTACTGCTATTGCAGGATTAAAACCTGTAGGTATTGCTAGTTACAACCCGGCTTCTGCGTTTAATATAACCGCAAATGTTGTTCTTGCTCAAGATGGTGTAGGTACAAGTTCAGATGGCTGTTCAGCATTCACCAATGCAGCATCAATATCGGGAAAAATAGCGCTGATCGATAGAGGCACATGCAGCTTTGTTATCAAAACTCAATTTGCTCAGGCTGCTGGTGCTGTTGGAGTTATCATAGCTAATAATACAACAGGAACAACTCCTCCTGCTATGAGTGGTACACCAACAACTACTATCACTATTCCATCTGTTTCAGTAACGCAATCAGATGGAAATGCAATGAAAACACAATTGAATAATTCAATTACGGTGAATGCAAATCTTGTAATTTGCACACCACCTCCTCAATTAGACGGCTCGTTTGATAATGGAATTGTAGCGCATGAATATGGTCATGGAGTTTCCAATAGACTTACTGGTGGACCAGCAGCAGCTAGTTGTCTTACAAATGCAGAACAAGGTGGTGAGGGTTGGAGTGATTGGCTGGGCTTGATACTAACTATAGAGCCAGGTGATCAAGGTATCAATGCACGTGGTATTGGCACCTTTGCAAAAGGTCAATCAACTAACGGAGCGGGTATCCGTCGTTATCCTTATTCAACAAACATGAGTATTAATCCGCTCACCTATGCTGATATATCAACGAGTGTATATCCCCATGGAAGAGGTGAAATATGGTGCGCTGCAATTTGGGATATGACGTGGTTTCTTATTCGTGACTTTGGATATAATGCGAATCTGTACACAGGTACTTCAGGAAATAACATTGCAATGAAACTAGTGTTAGAAGGGATGAAGCTACAACCATGTAGTCCTGGTTATATTGATGCCCGAGATGCGATTTTATTGGCCGACGATATTCTTTACAGTGGTGCACATCGTTGTCAGATATGGGAAGCGTTTGCACGTCGTGGAATGGGTTACCTGGCCACGCAGGGAAGTTCTAACGCAGTTGGTGACGAGGTGGTTGATTTTACGTATCCACCATTTTGTAATAATCCTACAGCTCCACCAATTGCAAATTTCAATGCAACACAAACAACGGCTATTTGCCCTGGATCAGTGAAATTTAATGATCTATCTACGGATATTCCGCAGGCATGGTTATGGAATTTTGGAGATGGCAATACTTCAACACAACAGAATCCAACGCATACATATGCACAACCTGGAAAATATTCGGTGAAGCTTGTTGTTACTAATACGCTTGGTAGCGACTCTCTATTAATTTCTAATTATATTACTATTACGTCGTTTAATGTTTCAGTTACTACAACTCCTGATACTATTTGCAGTGGTGATACATTACAGTTAGCGGCTACAATTACTAACTCAAATGCTATTTCTGGATATAATTTGTCGACAATTACGTATGCCCCTATTACAGGTAGTGGAACAAATATTCCATTGACTGATGAAGCTGTGAGTACTGCGCAACCAATTGGATTTACTTTTAACTATTATGGGAATCTTTATACCAACTTTTATGTTTCTTCCAATGGATTTATTGGTTTTAATGCGAATATGGCGAATGGTTGCTGTACAGGTAGTTTAATCCCAAGTATTGGTAGTCCTGATAACCTTATTGCATTTGCATGGAACGATTTAAATCCAGGAGCTAATTCATCAGTGGTTAGTTATTTTACTACGGGTATTGCTCCAAATCGTAAACTAATTGTTCAATATAATACTTATCATTATAACGGCACTGCCTATCCGATGCGAGGACAAATTATTCTGTATGAAAGTACAAATGTTATTGAAATACATAGTGAGGTTATAACGTCTGTTCCTGGGGAGGTAACAACACAGGGTATCGAGAATAGTAATGGTTCGGCTGGTGTAGTACCAACAGGACGGAATGCATCAGTTTTTGGTATTACGAATAGTGCAGTACGGTTTACTCCCTTCTCTAATTTCACTTATAGCTGGACACCAACAAATGCCATTAATAATTCTTCAATTGCTAACCCGTTAGTTTGGCCAACAAATAGTCAGAGCTATCAGGTTACCGCAGTTGACGCTAACGGTTGTGGTGTTACCCAATCTGCATCAATTGTTGTAAATCTTTGCATTGCTCAATCTGTACTTAATCTACATGCGTTTATTGAAGGATTTATGACTAGCTCAGGGCAGATGGAACCTGTTCTATACAACAATGAACTACATAATAGTCCTACAGCTTGTGATTCTATCATCGTTGAACTTCACGCAGCAAATAGTCCTTACAATACGATTTATTCAACCACCGCATTATTAGATATCGATGGAAATGCGTCCGCTTCATTTCCTGCAATTGCTGCAGGCAATAGTTATTATATCTCGATTCGTACACGAAACGGGATTGAAACATGGTCGAAGCAGCCCTTGCTAATGGGAGAAAACGTGAGCTATGATTTTGTTACACCGTAGTATTGTAAAGAATGTTAGGATTGAAATTGGCTTTGTAACATCCAAATAAAATTATAGGGATTCATTCAGGCAACCTATTAAGGTGTTTGATTAATATTTAAATAGGTAGAACTATTCAATCTTCAAGGGAAGCAAATGGATGAATCTATGCAAATGAAATACAATAGCACATCCATCGAAGTCAATGTAAAAAATCTTTCCGAAGGATTTTATATACTATCCGAAATCAGTGAAGAGGAAGTTTATATTTAAAAGGTATCCGTAGTTGACTAGTATAAGATTATAGCTTTTTAATTTTGTTCTCTTTTGAAAGCAATCAACATATTTCCCGTTCACCCCCTTATTTCTCCCGTTCAGGTAAAACTGCTTGTAAAAAGAGCGAGTTCGACTTTTATTTACAATATCAAAAATAGATTGATTATTTATTCTTGATTCAAATTATTCTAACAGTTTTACCTAACAGATATGGATTCTTTAAAAGCAATTTTAAGCAAAGTAAAACAGTTGTTCTCCATCAATACAGCTAGTAATCGTGCAGCGATAACAATGCACCGACTACGTAATATGCAAATGAGTCGTAAAGCAGTAAAGGCTTAGTCCTACGACTTCTTTACGTACTTCGTTAAAATAACTATCTGCTGACCGTCGATTTTCCCTTCTATCTGTTCCGTATTGTCGTGAACTAATTTAATATTACGAACGGCTGTTCCAATTTTCGCTTGCACCGATGATCCTTTTACATCCAACGATTTAATCAACGTTACTGAATCACCTGCCATTAAAATAGCCCCATTGCAATCGCGATGCATTCCATCACCATCACTTTCTAAATGATCGTTCGTTACTTTTGCATATTCCATCATGTCATCATCTAAATACATCATGTCGATGGCGTCAGCTGCCCATGTTTCGTTCTTCAAACGATTCAGCATTCTCCACGCTACTACTTGCACTGTTGGATTCTCACTCCACATACTGTCTTTTAAGCAGGTCCAGTGATTAGGATCTAACTCTACTTTCTTTTCTATCTGACGTGCGCATTTATCGCAGATTAAAATCGATTTTGCACCATCGGGAGCAACAGTATGCTGATTAAGGTTCTCGTTAGAACCACATAGTTCACAACTCATCATTTAAAATTTTTGCAAAGGTAATTTTTTTGATGAGTATTTTAATCTACACTAATTTCAATTCAACGAGTGATGTAGCAGTTGCTTGTATAGCATCTTTCGATGAAATAGGATTTATCTTTAAATCTGTTTTCATTTTTTGATTGCTAATGACTGCACAAAATCCGAGCTCATCAATGATCATTCGTGTAGGTTTATCAAACAAGGAAAATAATTTCAGAAACCAATTCGGTAATTCCTTTGCTTTTACTTTTTTATTGTACGTTGGATAAGCATCCAAAATAGCTTTTGCAATTTCTTTAAACCAAAACGATTCAGAAACTGTAGCATAACGTTGTCCTATACTTAAATCGTTTTCTAATGCATTGTAATGCGCCGCCGCAACATCTCTTACATCAACAATTGGGAAACCTAATTTAGGCACTCCAGGGAATTCTCCTTTCATCAATTTTAAAATCACATCGCCACTGGTACCAATTTCTTTATTCAACAACGGACCTAATACAAATCCGGGATTAATAACACTCACTTTTAATTCAGGATGTTGCTTTGCATACTTCCATACATCTTGCTCCGCTAACGTTTTACTTTTTGTATAAGGAGTTATCATTCCTCCCTCGAGATTCGTAAAATCGTGTTCATCAAATGTGGTTTTTCCCTTTTCATGTCCGTACATGATAGCTGCAATTGATGACGTTTGAACAATACGATGAATATTATTTTTTAATGCAGCCTCAAAAACATGTTTCACTCCATTGCGTGCAGGAAGAATCAAGTCATCTTCATGTTTGGGCAATCCCATTGGAAAAGGCGAAGCCACATGCAATACCGCATCACACCCTTTCATCGCGTCAGCCCATCCATCCGGAGAATTTAAATCACAGTAGTAAATGATTAAACGGGATAATGCTTCTTCTCCTAAATGCGCACTCACAATTTCTCTTAACACCCCTTCTTTGTGCATCGAACGCGTTGTGCCTGTAATGGTATAACCTCTTTTTAATCCTTCGATTATAATGTGAGTTCCGATAAATCCGGAAGCACCGGAAATAAAAATATTTTTCATGAATGAGAATTGTGTTTTATTATTAATTATATTTAGTCATGCGTAACACTACGAAGCTTAAACAGATTTTGCTAAAGTATGCAATTACTTTGACGATGGATGATGATGGACTCTTTACTTTAGCATTGGATGATAAACACCAACAGGAAGAAAATGTTTTTTTTGAAGGGAAGAGCTACGCAATTGTAGTGGACAAAGCACATCGCTACATGAATAAAAAAATAAAATCAGACTTATTATGAATAATTATTTAATTCTGTTAGGATTAGCTATCGCTCCAGGCTTGGCCATTGCATATTACATTTTTTGGCAGGATAAATATGATAGAGAACCATTGCCATTAATTATTAAATCGTTTTTTTTAGGCGTTGTCAGTATTATTCCTGCTATTATTTTAGAGTTGTTATTTCAAACATCCGGACTACAAAATTCATCTACTAATATCGCAGAAGGTTTAATTGCTTGTATTGTTGGAATTGGTTTGATGGAAGAAGGATCGAAATATTTTTTCACTCGACGATTTGCCTACCGCAGTGATTATTTTGATGAGCCCTTTGATGGAATTACCTATTCAGTAATGGTGAGTATGGGATTTGCAACCGCAGAAAATATTATGTATGTTTTTAATCACGGAATGGGAGTCGCATTTCTTCGGATGTTTACAGCAGTTCCAGCGCATGCATTTTTTGCAGTGATTATTGGATATTTTTTAGGTATTCAGAAATTTTATAATAAAAAGGGGTTTGGCACTTTAGGTTTGATAGCGGCTTCTGTATTACATGGATTGTACGACTTCTTTATTTTCAATGGAGATAATTTTGGAATATATGGAGGAGCTACCGTGTCTTTAATTGCTGGATATTATCTCTCTAAAAAAGCAATTAAACTGCATCAGCAAGACTCACCTTTTAAACCCGATGAAAGTCAAACAGGATTTTAACACAATATATAATTAGCATCCTGCGTTAATATTTCGTTAACTGCTTGATTAATTAGGATGCAATAAAATTTGTTCTACTCATCATAGAAAGTAAGCATTGATAAAAACTTCAATAATAAAAAATATGAAAAAACTTGCATTTATTTCAGGAGCAATTTCAGGATCTTTAACTGCACTTGGATTTCTATTCGAAATTCAACATTGGCCTGGTGCAAGTCTAATGTTGGTACTAGGAATTGGTATATGTGCGCTAGTTTTTATTCCGAGTTTGGCTAAATATAGATACGATCAAAATAATTAAACTATAATTCAACTCGTTTAATTGTGAGGGTTAGGTATGAAAATAATACTAAATCCCTTTAAGTGTAACTAACAACTATTTTTCTCAATAATATTTATTTATCGTTTACAAAAAATATCCACTACATGGACTGAACTTTTACTGCCTGAAAAATTTGTCAAACCTTTAAACTTATATTGTATGAAACGACAAAGAAAAGTTTATGCAGTAATGTTCGTACTACTTGTATGGAGCATATTATCGAACGCCTGCCTCGCGAACGATACCACCAAAGTCTATAAGACGATAACCGTCGAGGTTGGAAGAAAACCAACCGCACTCGATTCAAATGCAATTGCCTTAATCAGAGAAGCCTCTAATGAAATGTTTACCGCCGATTATGTAACGGTGGTTTATGCAGATGATCGAGATAAAAAGACTGCCGACAAAGTTTGTTTTTTATTACTGGCAGAAGGAATTCCTCCCACAAGTGTAACGCAAGAATTAGCAGCACTCTCTAATTATAAACCAGCACGAGCAGTTACAAAAGGAGAAGTATTGGTATATTATAAAGTGATTGGAAAAGAGAAAAAAGATCCAAGTACCTTAGTGTTTAATCCGGATCCACTCTGTTTTCAAGATACTACCATTAAATTAGAGAACGGCTATTTTCTAAAATACAGAATCTGTGATTATCTATTAAAGCCATCACAACCTACAATTCGCTCCATTGATCCTTATAATAACAATGAGAAATTCAGTGAAACGGTAGAGAAATATAACACCGCAGATGCAGCTGGTATACTAGCCTTTTTTAGATTGGATAAGTCGGCGAACGATTCAATCATTGATGAAGTATTGATTCCGTATAAATCAACTATGTCGACGAAACTACTAACCATGGAGTATTTCGATAATAACTCACGGATGTGGCTACCCGCTCAATTTCAATATCCGAAAAAAGCAATCAGCGAACGACAATCATTTTTATGTTGCCCTGTTGTTTCTTCTGGATACTATCGAATACTTGCACTTGATCAAAATAAAAATGCAGTATTAATTCGCGCTCCCAAAGGAACAGCATTTACCTCGGCTATCATTCAAAAAAGTGTTTATTCTTCCTGGGAAGGAACGCCCGTAAATGGTGGTACAAGTATGTTGTTTTTACTTCCGAAGTTAAGCAACGATATTACAGTGCAATATTCCATCATCGATCAAAATGGGAATATAAAGTATAGTGGCGTGCAAGATTGGGAGCATATGGTAGGACATGAGTTTAAAATAAAAAAGGCAACAAAAAATTATGGAGTAGTACACGGATTAAAAGTGAATTTTCCAGAGAAAGGATATCAGGTGTACAATGATTTTGATAATGAAAAAACAGTAACCCTTAAACACATTAAGTAATATGAAAAAATGGGCTTTCTTATTTGCAGTTTGCTTTTTAAATAACACAGGTGTTATTTGTCAAACAATCAACGAAACATCCGACTTACGCATTTT
>CAINEC010000075.1 GCA_903847585.1 uncultured Bacteroidota bacterium | reverse complement strand
CAGAGTGTATCTTTCAGTCCGTTGACTTTAATTTTGATGTTATATCCCTGCGCGTTAACGGAGTTTACAAATGCTAATGATAAGCAAGCATAAGTAAAGATTAATCGTAGATGTTTCATTGACATTTTTTATCTAGCTGAATTGATTTGGTAAATTTATAAGATATTATCTGTTATTCTCCTTTAAAGACGTTTAATAACTAACGCGGTTCTGTTAATTGTAATTGCACATACCTCTTTGTTGCCCCCGTTGCAATGTCAAAAAATCATTGTTCATTCATAATTTGTCGCTATTTGTCAATTATTATTTTGATTTTTAATTAGAAAAGATTAAACTTGACAAATATTACAATTGCTTTTGGCGATAGATGCTAACAAAGTGTTAAAGTCGTGATAATTGTTTTTCGTTCTATTATTAAAGAATGAAACAATATGGAAATTAAAACGAATTATTACTACAGAAGCAAAGACGGCAGCACAAAAAATGGTGGTTTAATCAAATTTAATCGATTCAGAATTACTGAGGCGAAAGGACATCCAATTCCAGAGAAAGGTGTAATTTATTATTCAACCTCTACTGAAGATATTTTAAAGGTTGAGAAAAACGATGAGACGTGATTTCTGTTAACATAAATCGCATTCTTACAGAAAAGGAATATACCACCTCTCAAATGGAATATTACATTTATTTGAACTGGATGAATAAGCAAAAATTCAAGTGGATGCATAAAAGACACTTTTTGCAGGAATTTTCCTATCTCCATTTGGGAATTATTATTTTATTAGCTTATTTTGTTTATCAACTAATCATTCATTTAACCGATTAATGGGCCACTTAAGAGCTAGAGATTTATTAGGATTTAAACTAAATTCTAAACATTTAAGCAGATTGGAAATAGTCGCTTTTATTTTAGTTTTTATGTATTTCTTAATAATGTCTTGGTTGTTTTTTATGTAATTAGTTTAACATTAATTTTCATTCTCTGCTCCAGCTTTTTCAATTTTACTTAAATCAATTTTAATTCCTGCCGTATAAATCGCTCCGTTTCCAATAAATTGACCTTTTAAATAATTTTCATAATTTACTGTAAGAGACATGTTTTTACGAAAGTATACAGATGCATTTGCACCATATCGAAAATACCCTTCACTGTTTTTAAATAATCCATAATTCACAATATTTTCTTCATTCGATAATTCTGAAAAAGGTAATTTTCCTCTCATGAAAATCGAAACTGCATATTTATCCGGCTTGTAATAGTTGAAATAAATATTGCCTAAGAAATCATTTTTGAAGTTCTTTTTCCTATTCTGATAGCCGATATTTCCATTAATCATTAAGTGTTTGTTGACTTCATAAAAAACATCAAAATATAAGCTATTTGCAAAATCCCCATATCCAGTATTTAATCCGCTAGAATCGTTTATACCAGTCCCCAAATTTTGGTAAAAACTAATTACTGGTTGAATTTTATTTTGCTTAGCAAAGGCATAGTTAATTCCAAATGATAAATCACCTAATCCTGCTTTACTTTTTGCATCTGTAATTTTCAGATCATTGTTTTCTGAATTACTTGCTGAGTTATAGAAGGGCGCATTTAAGTTTAAAGTAATACGATCTGTGATGCCAAACCTTGCATTAACGTTAATCGAGGAAAAGCGAATTTCAGGTATAGGCTTTAACTCGCCATCATCATCAAATACAGAATTGAATTTTGTAAATTGATATTTAAAATCCAATTGTCCATTGCCCTTAAGCAATGGATCATTCCCAGCTAAACAGGAGAAACTAAAGGGTAAGAAAGCAATAAGTAGTTTTAAAGTTGTTTTCATAGAATTTATCAGAGGTCAATATAAAGCAACATGCTTGTAAACATACTTATTTTTGGCAAAAATCGTATTGGCAAGGATAAACACTTGAATTTTGAAAGTTAAAATTTACCTTTGCAACTCTTTACGAATTATATGACATCTACAGCATCAATCGATTCAAACTGGGTAATTAGCAATGGAATTTCTTACCAAGATTATTTCAATTCCATTATTCAAATGGTTAATGATAAAACAACATCAGGAGCGGATCAATCCGAAGAACGCATTGAGCTAACTAAACTAAATATGCATCGGATGAAGCGTATTAATGACGCATCGATTAACATTGATAACATAAACTTATCTAAATCGATTGGAGTAGCCATATTAACGGAAGCATGGTGTGGCGATTCAGCCCAAAATGTCCCTTGGTTAGAACATTTTTTAAATGCTTTTAATCCTAAAATCGAAACATTTTATTTTTTCAGAGATGAACATCCTGATTTAATGAATCAATTTTTAACGAATGGAAGCAGATCAATTCCTAAAGCTGTGTTTTTTGAAAAAAGCAATGGAAACATATTAGCTACTTGGGGACCACGTCCAACGGAAATCAAAAATTGGTTAGCAGATTTCAGAGCAAACAATCCTGAAATACCTAAACATGATTGGGAAATTGAGCTTCATAAATACTATACAAAAAATAAAGGTGAAGCTATCATCCACGATTTAAAAGAAATCATTTCGAACTTTTCTTAATTCCTTTTTTCAAATCTTGATAATCGAGGTAATAAAGTAATTTAATACTAACAATATCTGTCTTCGGGTGAGAAAATAATTGCTTGGAATTATAAAGATAGTCGCGAGAAATCGTAGCATATGCTGCATCATCTATACTGTTCTTGTAAACAATATTCAATACACTTCCTGGCGCAAAACGATATTCGTAGACCAAATCAACATTCAATAAATCTAATTTGAAGTTGCTATTTCCTGAATATTCATAATAATCCGCTAACTCGCCATTTTCAACTAAACGGAAATACTTTTTATAGTTTCCAGTGATGCAATAGTTCCTTAATCGTAGCGAAATATTCATTTTATCATTAATCGTATACGAGCAATTGATTTCATTTAAATAAGTATCTAATCTTCTTAATCCAAATACGATTGCTGTATCTTGTAAAGTTGCGAATCCTATGTTAGCTGGATCTAAATTATAAGAAAAAGATGTCGTGATAAATAAATGGTCGTTTGGACGGAAACGCATACTTAAACTTGGATTAAATCCTTCGCTTCTATATTCATCTAGAAAATTGGAGATATTCATACTAATATCATAAGCAAATTTTTTACGGTAGTCCGTACTAAATCCTACATAGCCATAGAAATATCGATAGCCATGAAAGTAATAACCTGGAACGCGTGGTTCGTACATATCGTAGTTTCTACTAGGAGTAAAGCCACCACCAAAAAACATCGCATTAAAATCAAGGAAGCTCACAAAACCATTTATATCTAATGAATTATTGCCTTGCATTTTCGTTTTGAAATCTTTTTTATCAGTATACTCAATATTGATAAAACCATCTCGTAAAAACTTCCAAGGTTGAAATAGATTATATCGAACATTAGCTGAATTAGAAATAATTCCAGGAACTACAAAATAACCTAGGTCTGTAACATTATAAGATGTATCGATAACCTCTGATTGAATTCCAAATTTAAATGCACCGCTTGCCTTTCCTGCTTTAATTTTATATCGATATCCATTTAAATCTTTTTGTCCATCGGTATGAAATTGCTGAGAGGAATAGACACCATCTCCAACAATAGCATACTTCTTATTATTTGTAAACAATGAAAATCCAGCACCAGTTACATTCGCATCTTTATTCTGATTTCTACGAGTAGTATTTAAATTAATAACATAAAAATTATTGTTGCTTTTGTACTGTTTATCAAAAACAAGAATATTATAATTAGCAAACGACTCCGTTAATACTTTGCGAGTATCACCATTTTGATTTTTTATCAAAGCATAAGTATTATCTGTGGTGGCATTAAAGAATCCTATTCCTAATCCATTATTCAATCGACCAGAAACTTTGGTTGCGTTGATTAATTTGCTCTGCGAAGGATTTTCCAACAACACATCACCCGAATCTAATTCGCTACTAACATTATAAAATCCACCTGGAGTTTTACCAATCCTACGGGAATAAAACAATTCCCCTTTTGTGAATAGATCAACTCCCTCTTGAAAGAAGGGACGATTTTCATCGTAAACCACTTCGGTGTAACTTAAATTCTTGATTTTATTATCAGATTGCACCTGTCCAAAATCAGGAAGCAAGGTCATATCTAATGTAAAACGATCATCAATACCATATTTAATATCCGCACCTGCATTCCATCCATAGGAATTAGAATAAGAGTAATTATCAAACTCATCGTATTGAGGACTTTTAGAATAATTTAAAGCGGCAAATGGAATTAATGATAAACGAACGGGTGTTTTAATATTTTCAACTCCGGTTAACTTCCCCCAATATTCCAATGGATTAGTAACCCCTGAAGGAGTGAGTGACCATTGAATTAATTCGCGCTCTCTTCTTATATAACGGAGCATTTGTGTATTCCAATCTTGAATGGCAGTATTGGGAAAACGAATAGCAGAGTAGGGGATTTCCATTTCTACCGTCCAACCTTTATCAGTTAATTTAACCGCACTATTCCAAACAGCATTAAAGGTGTAGTCGTTGTATTTGCTATCAAGCTGAACACCGCTCGCATACACCGTAAATTGAAATGCATCTTGATGATTGGCGTACGGATCAACTTTAAAACAAAAATAATCTGCATTCATATCCATTTCATCACGTTTACCAAGTTGATGTAATATGCTATCTGGACTACTATCTAATAACTCAGCAAAGACATAAATGGCATTATCCGTATATCCAATACGCACTAAAGTCCGCTGACTTGCCTTTGCACCTTCTATGGGACGCGATTGGGTGAATGTATCAGTATAGGGAGCGCTATTCCATTCTGATTCTTCCATTTTACCATCAATAACAGGAGCCTTTGTAAAGCGAACGGATTTTACTGTCTTTAAAGAGTCTTGAGCATTTAATGACAATGCAAGAACTATAAAAGCCAAGGTCAAAACGAACCGCATTGAAAATAATCTTGAAGTGAGGGAGGAATGAAATGAAATAGTCATGTAACTACTACGCAATAATAGGGTGCAAATCTACAATTTAAATAAGTAAGTTAATTTAGCGTTAATAACAATTGTTGCTATTCATCAATTAATAAATTTGACAAGTGAAAAAATCAGGCTTTCGAGTGACCGTTTTTGTAATGAGTTTTGCTTTAGCAGGACTTATCATGCTACAGGCATACTGGATATTTCACGATTTTAAATTGAAAGAGCAGCAGTTTGATCAATCAGTCATGCTTGCAATGAATGAGATTGTTGCTAAAGTAGAGCAGCAGGAAAACATTAAAATAGTTGTTCAGAATTTCATTTCTCAAAGCGATTCCTCAGGTGCAGGAATTAGCGAAGATGATAGCTTACTAAATCACCTTGGAAATATTTTAGGAAACAACCAAGTTAATATTAATGCGGCTAACAACGACTTTTCCATAATAGCTCAAGAAATCAGAAAGAAGGTTAATGAAATAAAATCGAATAGAAAAACCAATAAAGATTTCAATAATAATTTTCTAAACGATTCATCCATCGATATCAGAATAGAAAACGATATCCAGCAAAAAGAAGTTATATCATTTAATCTGAGTGACGAATCGTTGATAATGGATTCAATAGAGCGTGAAGCTGAGCGAAGAATGGAATCGAAATTTAATAAGCTGAACTCACTAATGAATAAGCTTACTTTTCAAATTAACGATAGAAACAAAAGCTTATTAGAAAGAATCCCACCTAAGGTTTTAGATAGCATTATTTACAAAGAATTTATTGCAAGAAGTATCCCCGCTGATTATATCTACGGCATCAAACAAATCAGCAAGAAAAATTATGAATACGCCAGTTCAAATGCCGATACTAATCAATTATTGAAATCAAATTATTCCGTTTCACTTTTTCCGAATGATATTTTAAAAAAGAACGAGCAACTGACGATTTCCTTTCCTAGAAAATATGAGTTTTTATTTTACTCATTATGGCCATTACTGATCAGTGCGGTTGTATTTTCGATAATCATGGTAATAGGATTTATTTACGTGATGCGAACTGTGTTAACACAGAAAAAACTAGCAGAAATTAAAAGTGATTTCATTAACAACATGACACATGAGTTCAAAACTCCAATCGCAACAATCTCCATTGCTAATGAATCATTAAAGAATCCAAAGGTATATTCCAGTCCTGAAAAATTAGATTATTATACCAGCGTAATACGCGATGAAAACAAGCGAATGCTTAGGCAAGTAGAGGTGATGCTTCAAATGGCCCAGCTTGAAAAAGGTGAATTGAAATTAAAGCATGAATTATTGAAGATGGAAGAAGTGGTGGAAGAGGCGATTAATAGTAGTCTTTTATCAGTTGAGAATAAAAATGGTAAAATAGAACTGAAGGTTACTGAAGAAATGGCACCAATAACAGGCGATAGAAATCACTTAATTAATGTGATCAGTAATTTAATTGATAACGCTATAAAATATTCTAATGAGGCACCTCAAATTGTTGTAAGTATCAAGAACAACTTAGACAATATTACAATAGCAGTGAAGGATAACGGTATCGGCATGACGAAAGAGGTACAAAAAAGAATCTTCGATACGTTCTATAGGGCTACAACTGGAAACCTTCATGATGTAAAAGGCTTTGGCTTAGGACTTAGTTATGTTAGAGCCATTGTAGAACAACATCAAGGAACAATTAGCGTTGAATCAGAAATAAATAAAGGCAGCACCTTTACCATTCAATTACCCATTAATAAAACAATAGCATGAAAGCAAAAATTCTGTTAGTAGAAGATGATGTAAATTTTGGAAATGTACTTAAGAACTTTCTTGAATTAGAAGAATATTATGTCAACTTAGCAAGAGATGGCGCAGAAGGGTTAGAAATGTATCAGAAGAAATCATATGACTTAATTATTTTGGATGTGATGATGCCGAAGATGGATGGATTTTCTTTAGCTACTAAAATCAGAGAAGAAAATAAGAAGACTCCCATTATATTTTTGACGGCTAAAGGCATGAAAGAAGATATGATCAGAGGCTATGAAGCAGGGGCTGATGATTACTTAACCAAGCCGTTTGATACAGAAGTATTGCTTTATAAAATCAATATTATATTAAAGCGTTCGCTTGGAATAATTGACTTAGACGATCAGACTGATTTTAAAATAGGAGAGTATGACTTCGATTATAAGCTGAGACAGATCCATCGACTTGGAAAAACGGAAAATCTTTCGCCTAAGGAAGCTGATTTATTACGATTGTTATGTGTACACCAAAACGATTTATTACCACGTCAGAAAGCTTTAAAACTAATCTGGGGCGATGATAACTACTTTAATGGTAGAAGTATGGATGTATTTGTAACTAAGCTTCGCAAATACCTGAAAGATGATAGTCGCATTGAAATAGCCACACTACATGGCAAGGGTATACGACTATTAGTAAGTCAGTAATTATTTAATGGCGTTTAATAAATCTTTATCCAAAGGGTTTGTGCCGGAACGATAGCGGTGAATTAATTTACCATTTTCATCGATTAAAAATTTCTCGAAATTCCAACGTATATCACCAGTAAAGTCAGAATTTTCTTGAGTAGTTAACCATTTAAAAAGTGGTATCATATCGCTTCCTTTTACAGAAACTTTAGAAGCCATGATAAATGATACTCCATAATTCTTCTTACAAAAACTATTTATATCTGAATTGCTACCTGGCTCTTGTCCACCAAAATTGTTAGCTGGAAATCCTATAATTATTAATTTAGATCCGTACTGCTTATGAAGCTTTTCTAAGTCTTCGTACTGAGAGGTATATCCACATTTAGAAGCCGTATTTACAATAAGGATTTTTTTACCTTTAAAAGAAGAGAAACTCATTGTTTTTCCATCAATGGTTTGAAACTCAAAAGTGTGGATTGATGTTGTTGTTGTAAATAATAAGATAGCTGTAAGAAGTAGTGTTTTCATGAATGTGTAACATTTTAAATTAATTTTTGTTTTTCAATCTTTAATTTAAACTATTTTTGTACAAATATTTTTTATGAAGTTTTTAGTTAAAGTAATGTCGTTGGCTTTAGCCATTTTTTTAATTGCATCTATGATGCCTGGTGTTTCTGTTGAATCCATGGGCTATGCTATACTAGTATCATTAGTCATAATACTTTTAAATATATACCTAAAACCCATATTAGTATTTCTT
>CAINEC010000074.1 GCA_903847585.1 uncultured Bacteroidota bacterium | reverse complement strand
TTACTCCAATTATAACTATATCCTGGTGTAGCTCCTGATGGATTTAAAATAATAGATGCATTAGGCAATTGACAAGTAGAATTTGTAATTGTTGCATTGATGTTAAGAGCCGTTGGAGATGTAACAGTCGCATTTGCTAATGCAGTACATCCGTTATTATCACTTACGGTAATAGTGTAATTTCCATTGATTAATCCATTTCCAATATTACTATTTGAAACATTTGGCGACCAAACATACGTGTAAGGCGGAGATGCTCCAGAAACATTTAATGTAATATTTCCAGTAGAGCCACCAAAGCAATTATTATTTATTAGATTGGGAACAACATTTAATGCACTCGGCTGTGTGATTGTATTCGTTTGTGTAAACGTACATCCATTTTGATCAGTAATTGTAACAGTATAATTCCCTGCTGTCAAATTCGAGTTAATAATACCTACAGCTCCATTCGACCAACTATAGGTATATGGCGCCGTTCCCCCAATTGCATTTATACTTATACTTCCGTTGGCACTACTGGCACAACTAATATTTTGAATGGTAGCTGGATTTGCATTTAAAAATGAGGGATATTGTAATACCACCGAATCACGCTTGCTACATCCACTGGGATCTGTAATTGTGCAGATATATGTTCCAGGACCTAAATTATTAATCGTATTTGTTGTTGCTCCTGTATTCCACAAATAAGTAAAAGGACCTGTACCCGAAACAATTGACGTAGATGCGCTACCGTTATTTTGCGGAGTACATCCCGAAGGTTGAACAGATTGAATAGTTGATTGGAATGGAACAGCAACAGTAACGTTAACTGTATCTTTCAAAGTTACAATAGCACCGTTACAACCATTATACACCACCTGTGCTACATATTGTGTATTTTGAGTAGGACAAACAGAATACAAAGAGTTATTGCTTATTACACTTCCATTTTGTAACCATGAAAAAGAAACAATACTAGGGCCCATTGGTAAAAAACGATAGGCATCATTCGTTGCTGTCCAAACAGTGTTATTACGTCCGCTAATTGTATATGCTACTGTACCAGTCGCATTTTGAATTCCTTGAATTGCTAAACCATTATTCCAGCCAGTACAAACAGGCTTATCTTTTATATAAATATCAATTGCATTGGTAGTCTCATATAAAACAATTTGAGCAGTCAAAAACAATGGATTACTACACGAGCCTGTAGATACACTATTAGGATCACCATAATAAGGAATCTCATAAAATGAAACAACCAATTTTCTACTAGGATAAGTACCTGTAACTTGCCAATAAATATCACCTTGATTTGTTGGGTCAATATCTTCAAAAACACCCATAATAGAATTTAAAGGCAAATTAGGATTAGGGAGTGGATTAACACCAATTAAGCTATACGGACAAGTTCCGGGTCCACCACCTGCGTAGGCGTTATTAAATGACAACAATCCATTAGATCCAATAACAACCTTATTATAGTTGACTCCAAAAAAACAAAAGTCAAATGGCAATGGAATTGAATTTGACCATGAATCATCGATATTCACCAAAATTGCAGCACCTACATTAAATGGATAGGGTGTATATGGAATTGGTATAGGCAAATAAGTGGATGTTTGTCCTGAATAAAAATAACTACCAATTAAATTAACGCACGGATTAGTACATGTTACAGATGTATCTGCTCCTGCATCAACATAAGGATCACCTTGTGCATTAGCAGCATTTACATTAAACATCAGGAATGCAAATGCAACAATAAGTTTTATAAGATAGTTTTTAATTCTCACTAAATCGCTTATTATTCATTGCAAGATAAGGAATTTTTCTAAATGAATTACTGAGTCCTGATTATAGCTCCTAATCGAGTTTCCAACTGCTTCATCAATTTATCAATAGCTGTATCAATTTGCTTGTCTTGCAATGTTGCTTCGTCATCACGAAGTATAAAACTTAACGCATATGATTTCTTCCCGGCTTCAATCTTATCTCCATCGTAAACATCAAATAAATTTACTTCGCGAAGTATGCCCTTTACTGAGTTAAAAGCTATTTCCTCTACTTCCGAATAATTTACATTCTTGTCTAGCACCATCGATAAATCTCTACGCACCTCCGGATATTTTGGAGGCTCCACCGCTGTGATATCAGACGGTGAAACAGCTCGCATGATCGTTTCAATATCAAGCTCAGCATAAAATACCGGCTGATTAATATCAAATTGCTTCAAAGTTTTTTTATTCACCTCTCCAATAGTCGCCATCACACGTTTCTTAAGCATTAAGTCAATTGTATTAATAAATACATTACTCGACTTTTGTTCAATATTTAATTTGTAATTCTCAATTCCTAAAGCATGGAAAATACTTTGAACAAGCGATTTCATCGAATAAATATCAACTGTGTTAACCGTTTTTTGCCAATGCTCCTTATTCAACTCTCCACTTATCCAAATCGCAATCTTATTTTTTTCTGTGTACAGTCCGTTATTCACAGAATAAACTTTACCAGTTTCAAACAAGCGTATTTCTTTTTGCTTTCTGTTTAAGTTGTATGCAATAGACTCTAACCCTGGCAACAACATCGAATTTCTTAAAATACCTAAGTCATTACTCAACGGATTTAATACTTCTACCACTTCATCGCCTTCATTCATTGAAATGAGTTGCGCCGTATCTTTTTTCGTCAGGCTATTATTTAGAATTTCGAAATACCCCTTACCAATTAGCGAACTCGAGATTTTAGCAACTACTCGCTCTACATCTGGCTTCATTGAGCTTGTTACCGTCATTGAAATCTTACCAGGAAGCTCAATCGCATTATAACCATAAATGCGAATTATTTCCTCCACTACATCGGCTGCTCTTGTTACATCCACTTTAAATGGCGGAACCATTAAAGACAATCCATCCTCATTTTCATTATTAACTTTGATTCCTAAGTCGGTAATTATTTTCTTTATTAAATCACGTTCAAGCTGATTGCCAATTAACGTGTCAACATATTGATAATTCAAATCGATTTTTTTCCACTCTATCGGTTGCGGATATACGTCGATGATTGTTTCAGCAATTTTACCTCCAGCTAATTCATCAATCATTTTAGCTGCTTTCATCATAGCATTGATTGTCATCTCTGGATCTGTCCCACGCTCAAAGCGGAACGAAGAATCGGTATGTATTCCATGATATCGAGAAGCCTTTCGAACTACTACCGGATTAAAATAAGCGCTCTCTAAAAAGATGGATATTGTGCCTTCTGTAACTCCCGATGTTTTTCCTCCAAAAACACCGGCCATGCACAATCCACCATTCATATCTGCAATCATCAGCTCAGCACCGTTCAACTCACGCTCTGCATCATCAAGTGTAATGAATTTATCTCCTTTATTAGAACGCTTAACGATAATGGTATTACCTTGAATTTTATCAGCATCAAACGCATGCAAGGGTTGTCCCAAATCATGCAAAATATAATTGGTAATATCTACAATATTATTGATTGAACGAACACCAATCGCACTTAATTTATTAATTAACCATTGAGGTGATTTACCAACTGTAACATTGGAAATATAAACTCCTGAATATCTCGGACAATCATTAGCATCTTCAATCTGAACACCTATAGGCCCAGTTTGATTGGCTACATTAACGTTAGATGTTTGAACAAAATTTAAATTTTTAATATTTGTTAAAGCTGCAAGATCACGCGCAACACCATAATGCGATGCGGCGTCAGCACGGTTAGGTGTTAATCCAATTTCAAAAACTACATCTTTTTCAATTTGAAAATATTCAGCAGCCGACAAGCCAACAGGAGTTTCATCTGGCAAAACCATTATTCCAGCGTGAGAAGCACCTAACCCGATTTCATCTTCTGCGCATAACATCCCATTCGATTCTTCTCCTCTAATTTTTGATTTTTTAATTTCGAAAGGCTCACCAGAAGTAGGATATAATACTGCACCTTGTAATGCAACAATCACTTTCTGACCAGCAGCTACATTAGGTGCACCACAAACAATTTTCTTAGGTTCGCCATCTCCAACATCAACAAGCGTCAAACTTAATTTATCAGCATTCGGATGCTTCTCACAAGTTAATACATGACCTACAACTACGTTTTGAAGTCCGCCTTTAAGACTTTCCCATTCTTCTAAATGTTCTACTTCTAAACCACAACCAGTAAGTAGGGTAGAAATTTCATCATGACTTAAATTTGAATCGATATGGTTAGACAGCCAATTCTTGGAGATTTTCATAAAGTAAAATTATACTTGCAAAGGTATAAAATTGAGGCATCGAACAAATGCAGCTAATTGAAAAAAAATCGCAGTTAGACTTCCTTAATTTTGAGCATAAACTCTTTTACAGATTAGCATCTTGAAGGTACTTTTTAAATTCAGCTTTTGTAGGCAAAAACTGCTTGAATTCTTTTGCGAAAATCTGATTATTACTTTCTGGTAACGTAAATTCAACTACGGTTTTGTTATCCTGTCTGCAAAGAATAATCCCTATGGTTTTATTCTCCTCAGGAGATTTTACCTTTCTATCATAGTAATTGACATACATCTGCATTTGACCAATATCCTGATGCGTTAACTTCCCAATCTTCAAATCAAAAAGGACGAAGCATTTCAAGAACCGATTATAAAACACCAAATCAACATAAAAGCTATCTCCTTCAAAAGTAAATCGCTTTTGTCTACCCTCATAAAGAAACCCCTTGCCCAACTCTAGCATAAACTCTTCAAGCCGGTCGATAATTGCAGATTCAAAATCGCTTTCTGTATACCGATCCAACTCTTTTAAATTTAAAAACTCCAATACATAATGACTTTTCAATGCATCAGCAGGCTTTTCAATGAGCTGTCCCTTTTTAGCAAGCTCTTTTACACCTCTTTTATCTCTACTCTTTGCCAATCGATTATAAAGGGCAGAATTGTATTGCCGTTGCAACTCACGCACGGACCAATTATTTTGAATCGCTTCAATTTCATAAAAGTTGCGCTCCGCATCATCTTCTATTTTAATCAGCAAAAGGTAGTGCGTCCAACTTAACGAAAATGGAATTTTGAATTTCCGCATCACTGATGCGGATTTTAATTTATCATTATTAATATTTTTATTTTCTATATTTATTTTAGATTTCCGCATCAGTGATGCGGATTTTTGATTACCAATGATATTTTGAGATAATCGCCTGTTGTTTTCCAATTTCCGCATCACTGATGCGGAAATTCGATTGTTATATATTAAATAGAATTTTCTTATGCGTTCGAGATTGTCTATGGAATACCCTTTCCCGAATTGATAAGTTAGTTTATCGCTCAATATTTTGAGGGTTTCTTTAGCATAATCGGCTCTCATTTTACCGTTTTGCTCATGCTCAACAATCATCCTTCCTATCTCGAAATAGGTAAACACCATTGTTGAATTTACATTTTGCACAACCTACCTTTGCGACTGTTGTATCAGCTCTTTAATAGAAAGGAAAAGCAATCTACTTGAAACAATTTTTGCCATACACGATATTTTAAAAATGAAAATGGTGGGGCGAAAATAACTTCACGAAAGGCCTAAAGCCAAAAAAGGCTGTGTTTAGTTACTAACAAATCGAAGGTTCTTGATAATTCCTAACAATTAAATAGTAAAACAGAACCTCTTTTTTTACTAGCTTTTAATTCTTCAAAAATGGCTATTCCTAAAAACAATTCACCCTCTTCAGCAATCTATTCAATTACCAAAGAGGGTGAACTAACATTTATTATCTTCTTAAGAAAGCATCTCTTTCACTAATACTGATACAATTTTATTATCAGCCTTGCCAGCAAACGCTTTATTTGCTGCTCCCATTACTTTACCCATTTCTGCAGCTGAAGTCGCTCCTACACTTGCAATGATATCTTTCAATGCTACACGAATCTCTTCTTCACTCATCATCTTCGGTAAGAACAATTCAATCACAGCTACTTCTTCTTGCTCTGATTTTGCTAAATCTTCACGGCCTTGTTTCGTATAAATATCAATTGACTCTTTGCGTTGCTTCACTAACTTCTGAAGCATTTTCATTTCTTCTTCTTCTGAAATTTCTTTTCCCGCTTCACTAGTTTTTAGAAGAATGATAGCCGCCTTTATTGCACGCAATGCACGAAGCTTTGCTTCATCTTTTGCTAACATGGCTGCTTTTAATTCAGCCATTATATTTTGTTCTAATGCCATAATTAATCTACTCTATCGTGTAAGAATGAATTGTTCGCTCTGATTTCAGGATTACGATCGTTATCGTCCATACTTAACGTCAAACGAGAAATATTAGAATCTGCTGAGTCAGGAACATTTTCCAACGTAACATTTCTACGCTTATAAGCTGGCTCTCTTTCTAAATCGTTAATGCCACCCGGAGTACTCATCTTATAGTTCAATTCTTTCAAACGTAAGATACGCTCTCTTGAACGCTTGTACATCTCCTCTTCTTTAGACATTTCCTCAGCTTGAGTTGTTATCGTGCTTGCTACAGGCTCATCATCTAAGTTTAACATTACAGGTGCTTCTACTTCTTCCTGAAAGAAAAATTCAGTAACCGTAGTTTCATCAGAAGAACCATCTAACGCAACTTCAAATTCTAATTCATCTGTATGTATTTCTAATTCCTGGTAAATCGGAGTTACCTCATCTAACTCTTCCGTTAACTCTTCGCTAGATTCATTAAAGCTTTCACCGTAAAATTCATCGGCACTTTCCATTGAATCCTCTTCCTCTAACTCATTAACGAAAGAAGTCAATCCTTCCATTGTTACTTGAGTTGCCACTTCAGTTTTAGTTTCAATTACAGCTCCTTCTAAGCTATAAACAACTGTTCTGTCTTCTTGTATTGTAGTAGCTACTGGTTGTACATTTTCAATAGGCTTTACTTCATCACGTATAATCAAAACTGGCTCTAACGAATTCACGACTTCCGCAACAGGCTCTTCCATACGAGGAGCAGGTGCTTCATGAACTGAAGCTGCCGCTACTTTTTCATTCTCCTCGAGTTTAAAAACCACTTTATCATCATTACGGCTAGGCGTAGCCGTTGTAACATCATTTGTTTTAAATCCAGTTGCAATAACAGTTACAGAAACTGAACTTCCTAATTCAGGATCATTACCAATACCCATAATGATATCAGCTGTTTGTCCTGCCTGCGCCTGAATAAAATCGTTGATATCAGCAACTTCATCCATAGTTACTTCTTCAGTACCACTAACAATGTTTAACAAGATATAACGAGCACCTTCAATATGACTGTCATTTAATAATGGCGATTCAAGAGCTGCTTCTGCTGCACGAATAGCGCGATTATCTCCTTCTGCAGTTGCAGAACCCATAATTGCCACACCACTGTCTTTCATAACGGTAGTGATATCCGCAAAGTCAACATTGACATGCATTGTATTCGTAATCACCTCAGCAATGCTCTTAGCTGCAACTGATAATACATCATCAGCATATCCAAAAGCTTTAGTAATTTGAAGATTACCATGTATCTCTCTTAACTTATCATTACAGATGATTAACAAAGCATCCACATTTTTCTTCATTTCTTCGATGCCAGCCTTTGCTTGTAATCCACGTTTGCTACCTTCAAATCCGAAAGGCAAAGTAACAATACCAACTGTTAAGATTCCTAACTCACGAGCGATACCAGCAATTACTGGAGCAGCACCTGTACCTGTTCCACCACCCATTCCGGCAGTAACGAATACCATGCTTGTGTTATCAGCTAATAACTGTTGTATTTCATTTACGTTTTCAATTGCAGCACGGCGACCAACATCAGCAATTGCTCCAGCTCCACGTCCTGCTGTTAGTCCAAGACCTAATTGAACTTTAGTTGGAACTTTAGAGTTGTTTAATGCTTGAGAATCGGTGTTACAAACTATAAAATCAACGCCTTTAATTCCCATGCTAAACATGTGATTAACTGCATTGCTTCCGCCTCCTCCAACACCAATAACTTTAATTACTGGTGAATTATCAAATTTTTGATCTAGCTCAAATAATGATGGGCTTTGATTTGGATTTTCAAATTGATTCATGATTATGATTGGTTTTTATATTTTCAGTTTAATTATTCTTTATTTTTTTATCCGTTAAGATTAGAATCTCCTCCGTCATCTACCAATGACTTCTTGATGAAATCAAGCCAATTACGACCGAATGGAGTACGAGTCGGCGGTTGAGGAGTTGGATCTTCAGTTGGAATTGATTTATCATTAGCCAATTGATGTTGAGTTCTTTTCTCTATGTCTTCTGCATCTTTTAATCCGCAAATCACAAGGCCTACACCTGTAGCATACATTGGACTTTTCACTTCATCGAAACCTTTTCCAAGATGTTCATTCGGATATCCAATGCGGGTATCCATACCCGTTATATACTCTACTAGTTGAGAAATATTCTTCAATTGAGAACCTCCACCAGTGATAACGATACCTGCTATTAGCTTTTTCTCGTATCCAGAATTTTTAATCTCGTAATAAACGTGATCAATGATTTCTTCCACACGTGCTTGAATAATATGCGCTAAATTCTTTACAGAAATTTCTTTTGGCTCACGTCCTCTTAATCCTGGAATTGAAACGATTTCATTTTCGCGTGTTTGCTTCGCTAATGCAGAACCGAATTTTACTTTTAGCTGTTCTGCTTGTGTACGGATGATTGAACAACCTTCTTTGATATCTTCTGTGATCACGTTTCCACCAAATGGAATTACTGCTGTATGTCGGATGATGCCATCTTGAAAAATAGCGATATCAGTTGTACCACCACCGATATCTACTAACACTACTCCTGCTTCTTTTTCTTCTTCTGTTAAAACAGCTTCTGCTGATGCAAGCGGCTCAAGGATTAGCTCCTTCGTTGTTAGGCCTGCTTTCTCTACACACTTGTAAATATTTTTTGCTGCAGTTACCAACCCTGTAATGATATGACAGTTCGCTTCTAAACGAACGCCTTCCATTCCGATTGGCTCTTTAATTCCTTGCTCGTTATCTACAATAAATTCCTGAGGAATCACGTGAATGATTTCTTCCCCTGGAGGCATTGCTAAGCGATACATATCGTCAGTGATTGCATCGATATCTGCCTGACTGATTTCATAATCAGTGTTAGAACGGGTAATCATTCCACGGTGCTGCATACTTTTGATATGCTGACCAGCAATCCCTACATACACTTCTTTGATTTCTACATCGGACTTAATAGAAGCTTCTTCTACTGCTTCTCTGATTGATGCAACTGTCTTCTCGATGTTAGCCACCATTCCTCTCATCACACCAAGCGATTCTGAACGACCCATACCCAAAATTTCGATTTTGCCATGTTCATTACGCTTACCTACAATAGCTGCAATTTTTGTAGTTCCAATGTCTAATCCAACAATTATTTCTGACATATTTTTAAAAATTATTTTTTAGTACAAACAACTTGATCTTTAAACTTTAAATTGATTAACGAATACTTATTCCAACCTGTATTGCTTAATCCCTTTTGATAAAACAAAAACAAACGATCGAATTTGCTCTTAAGGTCTGTAGTATCACCAATCAAAATTCGGTGGTCACCAACTCTTGGAACTAACTCTATTTCCTGCAATTCATTCACGAAAATCTGTTGGGTATTAGCCGACCAGAAAGTGTCGTTAGCGACAAAACTGGCAACCTTATAAACCTGATTAATCATTCGTGGAATTGTTAATGAATCGATATTATTTGAATTTTTCAAAATTGGCGGTGGCGCAATTTTCATTTCTGAGTAGGTATTGAAGATAAATCCGTTGGCTACAATAACCGAAGGTGTATACTTCTCCGACACAGGCATGAATGCACCATTTTTGTCAATGAAAAACTGCTCATTTTGCATGTTATAAACCCTTACAATTGGATCCCTTTGCCATGCATCAATGTGCAGATTTCCATCAAGTGTTGAATATACTTCAACGCGCTCTACAAAAGGGTTGCTCATCACAATTTTTTCTAACAATGTTTTGTTGATGTTAGCAAAGGATTTTCCTATCAATTTCCCTTTACTATTCACTAGTTGAAGGATGTCATTTCCATCAACAAAATCATGTCCTTCCCCTTCATTGACCGTCACCAAAACGTTTTTACAAACAGCATTCACTTGCTTGTAATTGGCGAACCCTAAAAGCACAATCATACCCGCAATGGAAAGTACCCAACTGCCAATGATTAGCGCTCTTTTTAACTTATGTTGAATGTTAATTTTCAATTCAATAAGTGTTTTATTGGTTCAACAAACTGGTCAATGTCACCTGCCCCCAAGGTCATAATCACCTCTGGATTTCTATGTTTAATTTCAGCTAATAAATCCTCTTTTGTCACTAGCATTTTATCGCTGATTGTCACTTTTTCTAGTATTGTTTGAGAGGTAATTCCCGGAATTGGCAACTCGCGCGCTGGATAAATATCCAACATAATTAAAGAATCCAGCAAGCTTAAACTCTCCGCAAATCCGTCAACAAAATCGCGAGTTCTTGTGAATAAGTGTGGTTGAAATACACCCGTAATTTTCTTTGTTGGAAACAATTCTTTAGCTGATAAAATTGCTGCATTCAATTCCGTTGGATGGTGAGCATAATCATCTACGTATACATGATTTTCATTACGGACATGTATTTCAAAGCGACGTTGTGCACCAGTAAACGATTTAAGTGCTGCCCTTAATTGCTCTTCTGAAACGCCCAAGATCAAAGCCACTGCTGATGCAGCGACTGCATTCTCCACATTATGACGACCAGGTAATCCCAACACTAAATCCTTAATTGCCTTATCAGCTGACTTAAAATCAAAATGATAGAAACCATTTTCGACTCGAATATTTAATCCTGCAAAATCACAATCGTTTGTTTCTATTGAATAGGAAAGTGATTTTGACTTGACTTCTCCAATTGGTAATCCTTTCTTATAAATCAACACTCCATCTTCCTTCACTTGACCAGCAAATAATCGATAATTATGTTGCATCTCATCAATGTTTCCATATATATCTAAGTGATCTGGATCCATTGAAGTGATTATTGCAATATCTGGAAAAAGCTGTAAAAAAGAACGATCAAATTCATCAGCCTCGACTACAATGCAATGGTCTTTATCATTTGGTTGACCAATTAATAAATTGCTTTTGAAATTCGAACTGATACCACCTAAAAACGCAGAAGTATTCTTACCCGCACTATGAAGTATATGCGCCAACAAGGTAGAAGTAGTTGTCTTACCATGCGTTCCCGCCACAGCTAATGTGGTTTGTCCACCAGTTAATAACCCTAACACTTTCGAACGCTTAACAATATTAAAATTATTTAGTGCGAGATAATTCCATTCTTGATGATCTTTTGGAATTGCAGGTGTTAGTATTACTAAAACTTCTGACTTGTTTTCGCTATTCCTGATTGCTGATGGAATTAATTCTATTGAATCATCGTAATGAATAGCAATTCCTTCCTTCTCTAATTGACTTGTAAGTGGTGTTACAGTTTTATCATAACCAGCAACAATTTTTCCTGAAGCATGAAAATAACGAGCAAGCGCACTCATGCCTATCCCTCCAACACCAAGAAGGTAAACATATTTTATGTTTGCTAACTCACTTGTCATTTTACTATTTTGATTTTTGACTATTGATAATTAAAAATATTTCTTTCGCTATAGTATCAGCCGCATCTGGTCGTGCGAGCGGTGCAACATTATTAGCTAATTCCATTTGTTGATTAGAATTATTTAATAATGAAATGGCCTCATCTACTAATTTTGTACTTGCATCTATATCTTTCACTAATAATGCAGCATTTCTATTTACTAAGGCCAAACAATTTTTTGTTTGATGATCTTCTGCTGCAGTTGGTAACGGAACAAGAATAGAAGGCTTTCTAACGATGCATAACTCTGATACTGTACTTGCGCCAGCACGGGCAACAACTACATCACATAGTGCATACGCTAAATCCATTTTTGAAATAAAATCAAACGCTTTTATTTTATT
>CAINEC010000073.1 GCA_903847585.1 uncultured Bacteroidota bacterium | reverse complement strand
CGTCTAACACAGCTTCGTTTACTGTATCCGCTACTTATTTGACTTCGTTGGTGGATGGTTCAACTGTGAGTTATACGGTAGTTGCTAGTGATGCGGCACAAAATACTTCATCGACATACTCATCCACATTTACTGTAGATACTAAGGCACCGTCAATTACAATAACTAGTACCTTGTCACGACTTGCGCCAGGTCAGCAAACTACTTTGACATTTACATCTTCAGAACCTATAACAAATTTTGATTTAAATGATATCACGGTTTCTACTGGATCGGTTTCTGACTTTACGATCGTCAATTCTCAGGATTTCACGGTAAAATATACATATCCATCTATAACTGCAAATGATGTTACATTTAGTTTATTGCCAGGTAAGGTTGATGATCTAGTTGGAAATAGTAATACATTAACATCAACATTAACATTGGTACTTAATTCAGGACCTGTTGGTAGTCCTGTTCCAATAATTATCACTCAGGATGACCCTGATATGGTCATAAATTTAACTAATGGAATGTCTGATCCAGATGGTGATTCGTTACAAGTGAATAATCTTCAAGTTGTATATACAATGTCGACTGGAGGAAGTCAATACACGACTGTAAATAATCAAGTGTTGGCAAATAAATTCTCAAAAATCGTATCGACACAATCATTGAATGGCAATGAATTAGCTATCAATACATCGAAATCTAAATTTTTGATGGGTATTCAAACGGGTAAGATTGAAATAAGTTACGATATTTCTGATGGCACTTATGCGTTAAGAGTAAATAGTGAAATCGTAATCATGGGTAAAAATGATGCTCCTGTCGGCTCAGATTTACTTGAAACCAGAACTTTCCAATTGGATTCAAGCGGTCAAAAATTAAAAGATATTCAGGGTAATGATTTAACAGCTGAAATTAAAGAAGATTTTCCAGTAAACTCCTTTGTTTCTGCAACTGATAATGATGAAGGGGATCAAATTAAATACATTTTAGGTTCAACTGATTCTCTAAAAAATGGGAAATTAGATTTTGATTCTACTAATGGTAATTACAAATATGTTCCAGTGTTGCATTTTTACGGAGATGTGTTTTTCGACTATTATGTCGAAGATTTATTTGGTATAAGAAAAGGACCATATAAGGTAGTTATCAAAATTGCTGAGAGGCCAGATGACGATGGTATCCCTACTGTTTTAGAAACAATAACAAAAAACACTGATTTGGATGGAGATGGTGTTCCAGATAGGAAGCAGGCAAATATCAGTAATTTCCCAATGACTAGCGCAGCCGAATTTAGCGCTGGTAAAAATTGGGCATTAGGTAATGGTGGAGTTAAGCCTGATTCGAATAATGTAGGATCAATTTTGATTGGTGATTTAGGTCTGAATGGAACTGATACAAGTGGTGGAAAGTACCGATTAGATTTGAATGCTAAATTAAAGGACATAGGCATTTTGCCAAAACCAGATTCTATTTCAAGTAACTTTGCTTTTAATTCTGACTTATTTCAATTTTCTATTGTACCAGAAGCAAATAAATCATTAACCGATTTAGATAACGATTTATCAAATGGTTTACAAACACGCGTTGTAATAAACCTCCCAAAACCATTTGCAGCAACAACGTATTTGAAAAAACTAGCCAATGGAAAAATTATAGTGTTTAAAGATGATCAAAATTTAGATACTTGGGATGATGGAGCAACACTTATTGATGCAAATGGGGATGGGCTAGTTGAAAGAATAGTTATTACAATTACGGATAATGGAATAGGTGATTCGGATCCTACACCCGGTAAAATTACGGATCCAGGTGGACTTGGTATTGTTAAACCAATAATTGACGATGTAATAATTGACTCCTTGGCTGAATCACAAAGAAACGGAAAAATTATTTTTGATTTCAATGATAAGTTTTCGAATAGTGATGTTGATCTTGAAAATGATTCTCTAACATATTCTTTTTCAAGTAGCACTAACCCTGCTATTATAAAAGCAATTGGTATTAATGAAAAAACGGGTCAAGTATTTGTGAAGGATAGTACTTATTTTGATTTTGAACTTTTTGTAAACAATAATGATATTTCTAGAATTAAGTTTGATGTAATCGTGGCTGATAAGTATTCATTCACCGATACAGCATCTGTAGATTTTGGTATATTAAATATTGATGAGATCCCATTAATCATTTCGAAACAAGAAATCAATTTTATCGAAAAGCAGCCTAGTAGTACTGTTGTAATTGCAATTGAAACGATTCCGGATTATAAGGATATTACCAAATTTTCAATAGTTAACGGAAAAGATGGCAACTATTTTTCTCTAGACTCAATTAACGGTAATCTTAGATTTAAAATTCCGCCAAGATTTAGAAAAAAGAAACAATATAAATTAGATATTCAAGCAATTGATATAAACGGCAAATCTGATCAAATACAGCTTAATATTAACATAATTGAAATTGAGGTATTACCAAATACTAATATGCCAGATATATTTAAAACATATGGTGATGGTAAATTTAAATTAAAGACAAATACTAATAGTAACGGCAGTATAACATATGAGATAAGTGATTCAAGTGTTGCAATTATAAAAGGAGATTCATTGACAATTATCGGGTCAGGAATTGCAAAAATTAAAGTTTCTCAAGAGGAAGATTCTTTAAACAATTATTTACCATTTGAGTTCTATACAGATTTAATTGTTAACAAAGCAAAACTGAAAATTACTGCTAGAAATAACGAAAGATGTTTTGCATCCAAGGATCCAAAATTTGATTATTTTATAACTGGCCTTGTTAATGGAGAAGACACTTCTGTTTTTTCTAATAAAGTTGAGTTGATTTCTGATGCTGATATTAATTCAGCTCCTGGTAATTATTCAATCATACCTGGTGGTGTAACTGCGAGAAATTATTCGATTGAATATGTAAATGGGGTTTATGTGATTAGAAATCTTCCTAGTTCTGCTGAAATTAGGTCTAAGTCAAATTACGTGTGTGAAGGAGATAGTATAATTTTACGAGTAGATACTGGCTATCGATATACATGGTTTAGAAATGATACAATAGTATTTCTGGCTACAAATGATAGTTTAGCTGTATTTGATAGTGGTAATTATAAAGTTAAATTAGAAAATCAGTATGGTTGTGAATTAACTTCTAAAGTTGATTATAATATCAAAAAATATTTTGCACCTGTGCCTGAATTCGACTTTCAATTTTATTGTGTTGATAAGCCAGTTTATTTTACAAACAAAACGAATCATTCAAGATCAGGGCCCGTAAAATATATATGGAATAACGGTAGTGGTGGATTAAGTAATTTAGAAAATCCTATATTTACCTATGCCACTACTGGTACTAAATCAATTGTATTATCTGTTATTCCAGAATTTTGTCCAGTACTTAAAAAAGAAATTATAAAACCAATTTCAATTGAGGAGCCAATTCCGGCCAAAAAATTAAACGGAGTTGATGCACTTACATTTAATTCAACTCAATTGAATGCTCGATTGTTTGATAGATTTCAATATGAATGGTCACCTACAGTTAATTGGTCTAATAGCTATCGAATACCAAATCCATTAGTCATAATTAGTAATGAAACTTTATTCAAGATAAAAATGACAGCCCCTTCTAGTTGTGTTACAGTTGATACAATGTTAGTTCGTGCATTTACGAAAAGAATTTATCTTCCAAATACATTCACTCCTAATGGCGATGGGGTCAATGATATCTTCCAGATCAATCCTGTTGAAATAAAGGAATTAAAATATTTCAGAATAATAAATCAATGGGGTGCAAGGGTTTTCGAAACTCGAAATTTAAGAGAGGGTTGGGATGGTAAACTCAATGGAGCAAATCAACCTATTGCAACATATACTTGGATATTAGAAGCAGTTGATACTGACGGAAATCCGGTTAGAGAGACAGGCTCTGTAACTTTATTAAGATAACTAAGCCAAATTCAGATAATATGAAAAAATATATACTACTTATTGGTTTAGCATACTTTAAAGTTTTTATTGCATCAGGTCAGGATCCTTTTTTTTCTCAATTTTTCGTTTCTCCGATGACAATTAATCCTGCATTAATTGGTAATGATTTAGTTAAAAGCACAAGGGTTCAATCAAATGCTCGTAATCAATGGTGGGGTGGAACTTCATTACCATACTCAACTAAAACGATTCAAATTGAAAGGAGATTAAATTCTCGAAATTCAGAGAATAATGAAATTGTTTTGGGACTAATGTTTTTAAATGAAAGATCTAATGGCGGTATATTGAGTAATACCTTTTTTTCGGGAGCTGTGAATGTCAAAAAAAAGTTGGATGAAAAAGGGAATAGTATCATAAGTGGTGCTCTCTCTTGTTCATACAACAATCGAATGATTGATCTATCAAATGCTACATTTCAATCTCAATTTGGTAGTTTTGGATTTATACGAACAGCAAGTAATTATGATCCAATTTCTACTTTTAATTTAAATTCTAAATATATTGATTTTAATGCTGGCCTAAACTATGAAAAGAAAAGTCAAAAATTTGATTTTAATATAGGTGGTACATTATTTCATGTAGGTAAACCTGATGAAGGATTTGCGCCTAATGGTAAATATCCTATTGATTTTAGAAAAGTAATTACAAGTTCAATCAAATATCGAAGTGAAAAAAATAAAGAGGTAGAATTTTTAGCAAATTTTCAAAATCAAAACAAATCAAGTTTGCTTACATACGGTACAACGTATTCTCTGATTTTTGATGAAATAAAAGGGTCAAAATTAACATATGGATTATTTCACAGAGTCAATGAATCTATTTATCCTTATGTAGGAATTAAATATAATGGAATGAATCTAGGTTTCAGCTATGATATCATTACAGGGTCTGCAAAAACATCTTTTAATACTGTGCAAAGTTTTGAATTATCTTTAGGTTATGTATTTGGAAATTAAGAATTAAAAAAAATCATATATTTCTTTTAATCAGAAAAATATTATTTATGTTCAGATTTAAGAATAGGATAAAAAAAGATATGATTCCAAATAGGACTATTCAAGTTAATGGTTATACTAATTATAAAACTAGTTTGTTAGTAAAATATACCTCGTTTAATAACCAAGATAAAATAGTTGAATCTTTAATTGGCTCTTTCAATTTTCGTATTGATAT
>CAINEC010000072.1 GCA_903847585.1 uncultured Bacteroidota bacterium | reverse complement strand
TTCACTTCCAACTAACAACTCATATCCATTACCGTTATCAAACAATAAAGGACTACTATAACCTGTGATTGCATTAGATCCTGTAACATTCACACCACCGAAATTCGAAGATTGTAAATTGAACAATAAATTAGTCCCAGAAGAATTGTTTTTATAAAAATTCAGAACCCCACTTCGCTCTCCGATTAATAAATCATTCTTACCATCACGATCTACATCAACAATTTGGGGCGCCGCATTGTTACCCACATCAATTGATTGAAAAACAGGATTACTAAAAACAAAATTAGGTGTTGCTCCACCAACATTCTTATAAAATATCAAAGTGCCATCAGCATTTCCAAGAATTAGATCATCATCATTATCACCATCTATATCACCAAATGAAGGATATAATCCGAATTGCGTGAGCGAGCTAAGATTCAACCAATCATTTGTTATATATTGAAAACTCGCAGTCCCAGAAATACTGGTGTTTTTATAATAAGTTAAAGATGAATATTGCAAAACCGGATTTGTATTATATGCATAATCATTCCCAATAATCAAATCTTTTTTGCCATCTGCATCCACATCAAAAAAAGTGACATTTGAAGAAGTACCAACATCAACCATTTGATCAATCAGGAAATTATTTTTGACATACGAAAAATTGTTCTGACAATTATTTCCAACATTTTTATAAAGCAAAACATTTCTTAAATCTTCGCCAACAGTTGCAAATGGCGTCACGATTAAATCTTTAACACTATCGCCATCTGCATCAAAATAAAAAGCAGCTGGAAGATTTTGCAAATTAACACTTGTATTATAAGCAGGATAAATAGAATCTTGCAAAACTATAGATGCAGAATCAGTGGTGCCGCCATTTTCTAAATACAACAGATTTGAACCTAAAATATCTCCGTTAATTAAATCAACATCTCCGTCGCAATCTTGGTCTAATACAGTTAATGCAGATCCAGAATGCAACAAATGTGTTTCGCGATTGGCAATCCTGTTGGTTAAGCAATTTTGATTTAATAAAGCTGAATTGGTCAACCCACTTAATCTAAAATGCCCCCAGCAATCAGGTTCTACTTTAAAAATCAACTGTCCACATGCACCCAATGAATCAACTGAATAATTCTTATGATACTCAATAAAATTTCCTGAATTTGTAAAGGTGAGAATATCCATATCTCCGTCACTATCTACATCTTCAAATGCTGATAAATTCACTTGAGTGCTATAGATAGGAGAATTCCCAACGGCATATTGACTATTTAATTGAGAGGAATACAACGAGAAACTTAATCCTCCAGTTTGTGTAAAATCATTTTGCCAAACACCAATTGAATTATTAAAATATGTAAATAGATCTAGGTCTCCATCACAATCAAAATCATAACTACTTACCCAATCATGAATTGGTGGAATTTTAGAAATGTAAAACGGTGAGTAGACATACTTATAAGGGTTCGAAGCAGAATCGAAAACAAAAGTGGATATCCTGTTACCTACTCTATCTAAAATTAATAAATCGTTGGATCCATCTCCATTTAAATCAACTTGACAAAAAACAGGACTATTAAAACCGCCTACTAATGGAAACGACATAAAACCACTATTGTTTTGGAAAACTGTAGTTGTATCAAGCGAAAACAAACTCGATTGAGCAAATGAGCGAATTCCTAATAAAATAAAAAACAGGATTACTTTAATCCTTAACAACATAAATATTTTGGTTTTGTGTGATGTAAAGATAAAGAAACATTCTATTTAAATTACAAAGTTCAACGCTGATTCTTACCTTTGAAAAAAACAATTTATGGCCTCATTTGATATCGTTAGTGAAGTAGATTTACAAAAACTTGACAATGCAATTAATGTAACTGTTAAAGAATTTTCAAACCGATTTGATTTTAATGGCTCACATACCAGCTTGGAATTAGACAAAAAGACTTTGGTTTTATTACTGATTACAGAAAATGAAATGAGAGTAAAATCGGTTGTAGATATATTTATATCGCGAATGATGAAACAAGGTCTTGATAGCAATTGCCTTGACCTTGGGAAAGATGAATACGCTTCAGGAAACATGATCCGAAAGGAAATTAAAGTGAAGCAAGGAATTGATAAGGAATCAGCCAAAAAGATTGTAAAAATCATAAAAGATGGTGGATTTAAAGTTCAAGCATCGATTATGGACGACCAGGTACGAGTTACCGGTAAAAAGCTCGATGAGCTTCAGTCCGTAATCGCCAAGGTTCGTTCAAGCAGCCTAGAGCTTTCTTTACAATTTAATAACTTTAGAAACTGAGCAACTTTTACACATTACTTGCCCTTTTCTAATCAACAACAAACTCCTAATTTTCTCAAATTCAGTCGCTTTTAGCAATTGGCCTCGCTAGTCATTGTTAAATAATTGACAATCTAATTACCGTTCAGCATTTGAGCGATTTTTTTGTTCAACTGAAATCGTTATTATTGTGGCTCGTAATTTAAAACTAAAAACAAAAACAAAAACAAAGTCATTCTTATGAGTCAGAAAAAATCAGGAGGATTACATGGCATATTAGCTGCTATTGTTATTCCAGCAGCTTTGGCGATTGCTGTATTAATTTACTTGTTTGTATTGGGTAACCCAGCAAACTTTCAGGACAACAACCCTGAGCTACATCCATTACCAGGAAATTTCTTAGGCATTGTTTACAAGGGCGGTTTCATCGTTCCAATTTTGATGTCTACATTAATAATTACAATCGTTTTCGTAATTGAGCGTTTTATAACTATCGGAAGCTCTAAAGGAGTAGGACCTGTTGATGCCTTCATTCATAATGTTAGACAATCATTAGCTAAAGACGATATGAATGGTGCTATTGCAGCTTGCAACAAACAAAAAGGTTCAATTGCAGCAGTTGTTTTAGCTGGGGTAACAGCTTACCAAGAAATGTCTAAAGATTCTACACTTGATAAGGAGCATAAAATAGCAACAATTCAAAAGGAAATTGAGGAAGCTACGACATTAGAATTACCTATGATGTCAAAAAACCTAATTATTATCTCAACTATTGCTTCCATTGCTACCTTATTAGGACTATTAGGAACAGTATTCGGTATGATCAAAGCCTTCGCAGCCTTAGCACAAGCAGGTTCACCTGATGCAACTGCCTTAGCAACGGGTATCTCTGAGGCCTTAATTAATACAGCTTTGGGTATCGGAACATCTGCAGTTGCAATCATTTTCTATAACTATTTCACAAGCAAAATCGATTCTATCACTTACGGAATTGACGAAGCTGGTTATAGCATCGTTCAAACATTTACATCTAAACACTAATCAATTAACTTAAGATCCGTATGCCAAAAGTAAAAATGCCCAAAAATAGTCCCGTGTTGGATATGACTCCCATGGTTGACTTGGCATTCCTACTGGTTACGTTCTTTATGTTAACTACACAATTTCGCCCAGACGAGCCTGTAGTAGTTGATTCACCATCATCTATTTCGGAGAAGATTCTCCCAGATAATATAATGTTGGTGACCATTGATTCTTCTGGTCGTGTTTTCTTCAACCTTGAAGGGAAAGAGTTAAGGAAGAATATGCTTAGTCAGATGAGTACTAAGTATGGTGTAAAGTTCGATGAAAATGAGACAAATCGTTTTGCTGTTATGGCCACCTTCGGTATGACTGTTCAGCAATTAAAGCAATACTTGCCATTGGATGAAATGGATAGAAAAGACTTCATGAAGAAAAGTATGGGAATTCCATATGATTCATTGAATAATCAATTGGGTGACTGGATTCGTTTCGGTCGTTTAGCTGATGCTCAAAATACTAATGGAGCTCCTACTGAAAAAGATAAAGCGCTACGATTTGCCATTAAAGGGGATGCAAATGCTAACTATACCGCAATTAAAAGAGTAATAGAGGTTTTCCAAGAAATGAAGGTGAACCGATTTAATCTTGTTACTACTTTGGAACAAAACCCAAACAATAATTAACCTTTTACCAGTCAAAAAGAAATGGCACAAATACAATCCAATGACTCTGGCTCAGGTAAAGGCGGGAAACATGGTAAAATAAGAGCTAAGAAACAATCTACTCACATCGATATGACTCCGATGGTAGATTTAGCATTCCTACTTCTTACGTTCTTTATGTTAACAACCACATTTGGGAAACCAAAAACAATGGAAATTAACATGCCTGTTAAACCACCTCCAGGGCAGGAAATATTAAATGAAGTTAATAACGCAATAACCATATTGTTGAGTGACGATAATAAAATTTACTGGTACTATGGTGAGTTAAAGCCAGAAACCAAGTTGACACTTACCGATTTCTCCCCTAGTGGAGTACGAAAATTATTTCTTGACTACAACAAACAAGCAGTTAGCGAAATAAAGACGTTAAAGGAAAATGCGTTAAAAACAAATATGAATGAAGACACTTTGAAGAGTAAAATTGTTGATATCAAAGGTAAAAAGTATGCTTTAATGGTGCTTGTTAAGACAGATGATAAGGCCAAGTACAAAAATGTAATCGATATTATAGATGAACTAAACATCTGTTTAATCGGTAAATATGCATTGGTCGATTTAGATGCTCGTGAGTATAACTTAATAAATACTTTTCAACCTTAATTTAAACCTCTGAAAAATACTTCACTTACAACTCATGAAGTGGTAAAAGTAAAATAAAACAAAATGGCCAATAAAAAGCAATTTATCTATATTGTTGACGATGAACCTCTACAACTCGAGTTGTTGAAGGATCATTTAAGTAGCAAGATGGCCGGCTATGAAATTCTGACATTTGATACGGGAGAAGCTTGCTTGGCTGTTTTCAATAATCATAAACCTTCTATTGTTTTCCTTGATTATAACTTGGATTCTAAAGTTAAAGGAGCAATGGATGGGTTATTAGTATTGGAGAAAATCAAGAAATTGTCACCGAAAACTGAAGTTATAATGATTTCAGGTCAAAATAGAATTGAAGTTGCCGACAAAGCCATTGAACTAGGAGCATTTAACTACATTTCCAAAGGTGATGGTGCGTTAAATAAAGCTGAAAGCAGCATGTTTCAAATCTTTGAAAATTTACAAATGACAGGTTGGGACAATGTGACCTTATCCGCAAGAACCGAGATGGTATTTGCGAATAGAAATAAGCAATATGGTGCTTATATATTGCGAACAAATTACCAAAAAACAGCAGCTAAGGCTTTTTTAATTACAGTTGCAGTATTTGCTTTAGCAATATCAGCTCCAATCATCTTAGAAAAAATTAGTGGTAGTTTGGATAAGCTTACAGAGAAGCCTATCGAGGTAACCGTTGAGCTCAAAGAACCACCTCCGCTTGATAAAAACGAACCACCGCCACCACCTCCACCGCCACCACCTCCAACAATTGAGACGGTAAAGTTTACCCCTCCTGTTGTTGTGGATAAAGAAATTGCGGAAGAAGAACAACCACCTCCACAAGAGAAATTAAATGAAACGAATGTTGGTGTTGTTACTCAAGAAGGAACTGAAGGTGCTACAGAATTACCTCCAGAAACTGTTGCTGACCCAGATGCTGATAAAGTATTTACTTATGTAGAGGAGATGCCTGGATTCCCGAATGGCGGAGAATCAGCTATGTATGCTTATATCACAAAAAATATACGTTATCCTCAAATGGCAGTTGATGCCAATATCACAGGTAAAGTGTTCGTTAATTTCGTGGTAGACCAAAACGGAAATATTGCTGATGTAAAAGTACTTCGCGGTATTGGTGGGGGATGCGATGAAGAAGCAGTCCGAGTAATTAAATCGATGCCAAAATGGACACCTGGAAAACAAAATGGAAGAACAGTAAAAGTTAGTTTCAATGTGCCAATTTCATTTACATTAAGAAATTAATATTAATCTTGATTTTTATAAAAAAGAGCCTCTCAAATGAGGCTCTTTTTTATTTACAATGATTATTGTTTTGTAATTTCGCGGATTATCTAAAATAACTACCATTGAAAGGAAACAAAATACTTTTTTACGTTACAGCAGCTATGTCTGCATTGTACCCAATTGTTGGAGTTTACATTCTACTTGCTCCAAACGTTGAAATACTATTGCCAGGTAATAAGCGTTACATCATAGGATTTATGCTTTTAATCTATGGCGTTTTTCGATTTTTTCGATTAAAGTCGATGAAAAAAAATATTGATCAACAAGAACTAAACAAGGAATCTTAAGTGTGATGAAGCAAAAATTCGTTTTATTTTCTTTAACATTCTTTTTATCCTGTGGCACTGATTTCAAAAAACCATACAGTGACACACCCACTTCTGGTATCGTGAAAATCTCTTCCGACGAAACGCTTCAACCATTAATGGATGCTGAGAAAAATACTTTTATGGGATTGTATCAGTATGCGGAGTTAAATGTAAAGCATACTGCAGAAGCAAATTGTTTCAACGACTTAATCAACGACTCTGCAAAAGTCATCATCGCTAGTCGTAAGCTAAATGATAAAGAAAACGCTTATTTTAAATCAAGAAATCTAATTCCTGTAACAACAAAAATTGCATTAGATGCAATTGCAATTATTGTAAATAAAAATAATCCCGATAGTATATTATCCGTTCAACAACTTACCTCGATACTAAATGGGAAAAACACAAATTGGAACGAACTTTTTTCTTCATCAAAACTTGGCAAAATTTCAGTTGTATTTGACAACAATGGATCCAGTAATGTGCGCTATTTAAAAGACAAACTACTAGACGGAAAAGATTTCGCTCCTTCTTGTTTTGCGTCAGCATCTAACCCAGCAGTAATAAAATATGTTGAGGAAAATTCAAATGCAATTGGAATAATAGGTGTATCATGGATTAGTGATTTTGAAAGTAAAGAAAGTCAAGCTTTTCTTTCAAAAATCAAAGTCTTGGACATCACTTCATCAAAAAACCCACTATATCCTGATGATTATTTTAAACCCTATCAAGCCTATATTGCCTTAGCGCAATACCCACTGATTAGAGAAGTTTACATGATTAGCAGAGAAGGTCGGGTAGGACTTGGTACCGGATTCGTTTCTTTTGTTGCAGGAGATGCAGGACAACGAATAATTAGAATGGCCGGATTATTGCCTGCGACAATGCCAGTTAGATTAATAAAAACAGAGTAAAATTACTGATATGAAAAAGAAAATTTTTGTTGCATTAATGATTAGCTTATGTCTTAATGCAAGTGCTCAAACTTTAAAAGATGCGATTCGATTAAACGAAAACGAACAACATGATGATGCCTCTGCTATGTACAAGAGCATGATTTCATTAGAGCCAACAAAAGGAGATTACTATTATTATTGGGGAAACAACTTAATGGATGCTGATAAAGCCGATTCTGCAGCAATCATTTTTTCGGAAGGACTAAAAAAAGAACCAGGCAATTTATTATTACAAATTGGGAACGCCGAATTGAAACTTTCAGCAGGAAACTTAGCTGAAGGAAAAGCTTCAATCGAAGCCGCTGTAAAAAGTGCAGGTCCAAAAAATGCAAGCATACTTATTGTTGCTGCTGAAGCATTAATTCGCCATAAAAAAGCACAAGACTTGATGACGGCAAGAGTTTATCTTGATGCAGCACTTAAACTTGATGCGAAGAATCCATTAATTTATAATTTAATTGGCGATATCTATTCAGAAGAAAATAATGGAAGTGAAGCTGCAAAATATTACAATCAGGCTTTAGAAAAAGAAAGTAAATACATCAAATCTGTATTTCACAAAGGACAACTTTATAAGCGCTCAATGAGTTATGAAATTGCAATTATTGAATTCAATAATGCATTAGGGTTAGACCCAAAGTTTGCTCCTGCTTATAGAGAACTAGGAGAATGTTATTATAAATTAAGAAAGCCAGAGCAAGCTAAAGAAAATTATAAAAAATACTTAGAGCTTTCTAAGAATAACAACAATGCAAGATTACGTTATGCATCTTTCTTATATCAAAGTGCAGAATATAATGATGCAGGGTTTGAGCTTTCTTTAATCACAAAAGTAGACTCCTCTAATTTAAGTATGATGAGAATGATGGCATACGTTAATTATGAATTAGGTAAAAACGATACGGCTTTAAAAACAATTACTAAAGTATTTGCTATAACTGCAGAGGATACCACAAAACGTATTGGTAAAGATTATTCTTACTATGGAAAAATATTAGCGAAAGGTGGAAATGCAGAAGTTGGAACTGCTTATATACAAACAGCATTAACAATTGATCCTAAACAAGGCGAATTATATGATGATTTAGCAGACATGTATAATAAGCAGAAGAAATATGATTTAAGCGCTTTGACTTATGAGGCGAAAATCAATAATTCAGCTAAGGCAGCTATCACAGATTATTTCAATATGGGACGTGCCTGGTATAATGCGAAAAACTATGTAAAAGCGGATTCTGCATTTGCAAAGGTTACAGAAATTAATCCTACCTGGCCTAATGGATATTTTTGGCGAGGACGTGCAAACGCACAAATTGACAACACTGCTAAAGAAGGTTTAGCAAAACCACATTATGCAAAGTTCATTGAATTAGCGAGTGCAGATGCTGCAAACCTAACAAAACAAAAAACTAATTTAGTTGAAGCTAATAGTTATTTAGCATTTGCTGCCTTCGTTGCAAAAGATTGTAGTTTATCGATAGAATATTGGAATAAAGTTTTGGAAATAGATCCAACAACCAAACAAGCTAAAGATTCTATTGAGGCAATTAAAAACTCTAAAGATTGTAAATAAAAAATGGGGCTTAAAATTAAGCCCCATTTTTTTATGCTGTTACATCATCATCCTGCTGATTTCGAAATTTAAATCCGACTTTTTTACCATCGTACATTGATGTTTCTATCATATAAGTTAATGCGTCATGAACAGTGATTTCACGCATCGCATCTATTGGAGGAACGATCGCATCTGTGTCCAATGCATTAATTAAAAACTGATCGATTAATTTTTTAAGCGCATCATTTGAAATGGTTTCCGCATTGAAATTATTGAACAAAATACCAATTTGCTTTTTACCTTCTACAAAAAAATGATTCTCCGAATTAATAAATATTCTTCCCAATAACTGACCAAGCTCTCCCCTTCGTTCAAACTTCATTGCGTCCGCCATAAAATTATAGACGGATATCATTCCACACACTCCACGTTCAGGATTAAGACTTACATAATTTGATTTGCTTAGAGGATGAGTTACATCAAATGCAAAAGCATTTGTGTGCATTATAAAAATCAAAACATCATCAGCAACTTTTAACTCCGCTTCAAAGGTACCACGATCAGTATATTTCACTTTTATACGAGGATCATTTAAAAGCATTATATGTTTCAATTCTCGCTCATATTCCATGAGCATATGCTTTATCAATGAAAAAGCTGCAAAGGTTGTATCGGTTGCATTTTTTGCATTCTTAACCTTTGTATTTAGTAAATGAAGAATCTGTTCGTTCATGATATTCTAATAAGCTCTTGCGAATAGTACTCTTTGACCAGATGGATTTCCAGTTAAAATACACTGACCTTCTTCTTCTGGATTATCCATTGGTATACATCTAATCGTTGCCTTCGATAATTCTTTGATTTTTTCTTCTGTCTCAGTTGAGCCATCCCAATGTGCGTAAACAAAGCCTCCTTTGTTATCTAAAATATCAATGAACTCATCCCACGTATCCGCACGATTCGTTTTGTCTTCTCTTAAGTCGAGCGCCTTTCTGTAAATATTATCCTGAATTTGCTCTAATAAATTTTCAATCTTCAAATGTAAATCTGTCATTTGATACACAGCTTTCTCTTTAGTATCTCTCCTTGCAACTTCTACTGTTCCATTTTCTAAATCACGCGGACCTATTGCAATTCTAACTGGTACACCTTTTAATTCGTATTCTGCGAATTTCCAGCCTGGCTTATGTGTATCACGATTATCGTATTTAACAGATATTCCTCTTTTCTCCAGTGATTTTTTCAATTCAGCCACCTTTTCATTGATAGCAGTCAATTGCTGATCATTTTTAAAGATTGGAACGATTACAACCTGAATTGGTGCTAATCGAGGAGGAAGTACCAAGCCATCATTGTCAGAGTGGCTCATGATCAAAGCTCCCATCAAACGAGTTGAAACGCCCCATGAAGTAGCCCAAACATATTCTTGCTTACCTTCTCGGTTGGTATATTTCACATCAAATGCTTTAGCGAAATTTTGTCCCAAGAAATGCGAAGTACCTGCCTGCAGGGCTTTACCATCCTGCATCATTGCTTCAATACAGTAAGTATCAAGTGCACCTGCAAATCGCTCATTTGGCGACTTCATTCCTTTAATAACTGGGATTGCTAAAACATTCTCTGCAAAATCGGCATATACATTCAACATCTTGATTGTTTCCTCTACCGCTTCTTCAGCAGTTGCATGAGCTGTGTGTCCTTCCTGCCATAAAAATTCTGCAGTACGAAGGAATAATCGCGTTTTCATTTCCCAACGGACAACATTTGCCCACTGATTCACAAGGATAGGCAAATCACGATAAGATTCAATCCAACCTCTATATGTATTCCAGATGATCGTTTCAGAAGTAGGACGAACAATTAGTTCTTCTTCCAGCTTAGCATCCTCATCTACAACAATCCCCTTTCCATCAGGATCGTTTTTTAGTCTATAATGAGTCACAACAGCGCATTCCTTTGCAAAACCATCCACATGACTCGCCTCTTTACTAAAGAAAGATTTGGGGATAAATAGAGGGAAATATGCATTAACGTGACCGGTTTCTTTAAATCGACGGTCGAGCTCTTGTTGCATTTTCTCCCAAATGGCATAACCATAAGGCTTAATTACCATACATCCTCTTACCGCTGAATGCTCTGCTAAATCGGCCTTCATGACAAGGTCCTGGTACCATTGAGAATAATTTTCCTCTCTAGATGTTAATTGTTCGCTCATACATTTATAAATTTACCCAAAATATTTTTGGCACTGTGTTTGCCAATTGATTTAACAGCAAAATTGAATAACTAACAGCATAAAAACAATTTAATTCTATCATTTATGAAATCTCTCACACAAATAATTAAATTGAATCCAATTAAATCAACCCTTTTCCTAACTTTTCTAACTCTTTCCAATATATCCTGCTCGTCTAATCGTTATTCAGCTCATGGTAATGATGACGTCTATTTTACAAGCGTCCCTCAAACAGATCAGACAAATAATTATCCTGAAAGTTCCGACAATCAAAATGATAATTCCAATCAGGTTCAGGATCCAAATCAAAACTCAACTGTCGATAATTCCAATTCATCCGACCAAGGTAATATAGACAACTATACGGTTAACTCCACTCCAGACGATAGCACGATTGATAATTCTAATGTATCATCAAATCGCTATAGTGATGATAACGGAAACACATACATAACGAATAATTATTACGATCAGGACGATTATTATGATTATGCTTATACAGCACGATTAAGAAGATTTAATCATTCTTGCGGTTGGAACTATTACGACCCCTACTACACAAACATGTATTGGTATGATTACAATCCTTATTCATACGGAGTGAGTGTTTATACAACCTATAGTTGGTGGGGACTAACAACTACTTATAGTTACAATAGCTGGTGGCCTAACTGGGGATATGGATGGGGAGGTAATTGTAATTACGGATATAATAGTTGGTGGGGAAATGGTTGGGGACATAATAACTATTGGAATGGATATAATAATGGCTATTGGAACGGATATAATAATGGTTATTGGAATGGATATTATGCTGGATTGTATAATGGAACTTTTAATCCTTATTACTACAATAGCATGGACTCCTATAGCTATTACTACGGACCAAGAGGTGGTAAAAACAACGGCCATATTGCATACAATACTCCAAGAGGGGGATCAAATGTATCGCAATTGTATAATGAACTTGGTGCAGGTAAGAATAATGACCACTTAATAGGCAACGATGGCATACAGGCTATTGGAAGACCAAAACGAGAAATAAAATCGACTTATAACCAAAGTACTAACGCTAATTCAATTAAAACAAATACGAATACATTAGGCGGAAGTAATAACAGCAACCAAGGTGAAATTAAAACAAATCCAAGTAAAGGTGTAACCAATACTACTACGCCAAAGGGAGAAAATGCTAATGGGACTTCAAATCAAAACAACAACTCAACACCTAGAGGAAATAATAATTTAAATACAATAAATAATCAAGGTGATACTTATAGCAATCCGAAAAATAATAATCAGCCTTCGGAGAACGCAAATCCTAAAAACAACACTACCCCTAAGGAAAATTATCAGCCAACGGAAAATAATTATAACAATCCTAGAAACAATAATTATACGACTCCGAAAAATAATAACCAGCCCACAGAAAACAATTATAGCACGCCGAAAAATAATAATCAGCCCACAGAAAACAATTATAGCACACCGAAAAATAATAATTCTTCTACGCCGAAAAATAATAATCAACCTTCGGAGAATAATTATAGCACACCGAGAAACAATAATTATTCAACACCAAAAAATAACAACCAGCCTTCGGAAAATAATTATAGTACGCCGAGAAACAATAATTCAACTCCGAAAAGCAATAACCAACCTACAGAGAACAACTACAGCACGCCGAGAAACAACAATTATTCGACTCCAAAAAATAATAGCCAGCCTTCAGAAAATAACTATAGCACGCCGAGAAATAATAATTCAACTCCGAGAAACAATAATTATTCTCAGCCAAGAAGCAATGAAAACAACGTAACACCAAGAAGCAATAACTCGACACCTTCTTATTCTACTCCAAGAAATTCTGGTGGAGGAAATTCTGGTGGAGGAAGTGTTGGAGGAAGAAGAAGATAATTTTATTTCAAAATAGTTTCAGAACTGCTACAGAATAGTAGCAGTTCTTATTTTATCTAAATAGTATGAAAAAAATAATCACATCCATTTTATTTTCATTTTTAGTCAACCTAGGATTCGCACAAAACGATGGTGATATGCTGCGTTATTCGATGTTAAATTATGGTGGCACTGGCAGATCATTAGGGATGGCCAATTCATTTGGCGCACTTGGTGCGGACATGAGCAGTACCGCAACAAATCCTGCAGGACTTGGCCTATACCGTTCAGGTGAGATTAGTGCTTCTTTGGGTTTTAACAACCGATTTACGAATGATAAACTTTTCAACGAATCGAAAGAAAGCTCTCAATTTAAAATGGCGTTTGGCAATGCTGGAATGTTGTGGCATTTTGAGAATAAGAATTATAGTAAATGGAAAGGCTGGACATTTGCAATGGCATACAACCAAACGAATAATTTTTCTGCAAATAATTTTGCCTCTGGATTTAATGCGAAGAATTCAATCCTACATTCATTCTGCGAGGAACTAGGCAAACTTGATCCTTCATTAAACGTAGTTGACAATATTCAAACTTATTCTGCTTATACGGCTTATTCTGCTTACAATGGTGATAACGCTGCAAATCTTTCTTCTGATTATCCATTTGATATTGATCTTGCCTGGCAGACATTTTTAATTGATAGTGTAAACACAGATGCAGGACAAACATATTACTTTAATGCAGTTCCATTTGGTGGGGTTCAACAAAGTAAGAGAACAACTACACGTGGAGGACAAGGAGAATTCGATATTACTTTAGCAAATAATTTTGAAAACAAATTGTTTTTGGGAATGACTATAGGATTCGCATCAGTAAATTTCAATCAGACTACCAATTGGCGAGAATATGATAGTCAAGATTCCATACCTGGCTTTTATTCGTTGGATTACAATACTGAATTAAATACCACTGGGAGTGCTGTGAATTTTAAATTTGGTGTTGTATACAAGCCAATCGATGCAATGAGAATCGGGGTTGCTTTCCATACTCCAAGCAGTTATTTATTAACTGATGATTACTCTTCAACTATTAATGCCAAGCTTGAGAACTCAATAGGAGGCTTAATTGAAAATGATTATGCATCACCCTTATCAATACCTTTTCAATATCGAATTATGACACCACTAAAATTAATCGGCAGTATTGCAGGATTAACATCAAAAGTTGGCGCGATTAATTTAGATTATGAATATAATGACTATAGTAAAGGGAGTGTTTATTCGAATGACGCATCTATCAATCCTTATTTTAATGATGCTAGAGAAGCCATAAAAATAAAATATCAAGCAACGCATACTATTCGTGCGGGTGCTGAGGCTATTTTAAACAATTGGAGATTACGATGTGGAGCAAGTTATTCAACGTCACCATTTAAATCACAATTCAGATTGAATACTTTTTCAGATTTAAGTAAGAAAACATTTACCACTGGATTTGGATATAAAGGCGAAAGATATTTCTTCGATATGGCAATTGCCTATTCAATATTTGGATCAGTTGAAAAACAGTATGTACTAGAGAATGGAGATGAAGGATTGATTGAATCAAACTTTAATGATACTCGAGTTTTATTCACATTTGGAAAGAAATTTTAATCAAGCACTCTGATTATCATATCATCAATTTCCGCTTTATACTTTCCTGGATTATAGACATAAATTTTAACGATGTCTTCAGGTAAAATATTCTCTACATACTTATAGCCGTAGTAAAGCGATGTCCATTGATTTTCTTTCTTGATAAAAGGTTGAAACTGCAAACTCCGCCATACTTTTATTTTTCCATCAGGAGAATCCACTTCAACTACTAGCATAAATTTATCGAATGCGGGAAGCTGTTCTGATTTAACTTTTAATTCGACCACTAATGATTTATTCTTAGCAAGCCTAATTTGCTGCAGTGAATTTGTATAAGTCGCTCCATACTCCAATGAAGAATCAACAATTGAAACACGACTACCACTCATTGCATCATCGGACAACTTGAACAATTTATCATCTAAATTCCAATAATTTTTTTCAAAATCATTTTTCTCCTCGAATATTACATTTAAAATATTATTACCATCAGACATCTCTTTTGAGAAAAGATAAATTCCTGAATTAAAATGTATGTCTTGCTTAATGAGGTACGGGAAATATTTACGAATTCGAAATTCAAGTTCAGGAGCATGATAGTTATTACTCCATGCATGTAGAAAATATTTCTTTGTTGATGATTGTAAAATACTATCCAACTCTTGATAGGTTGAATTATCATTGCATCGATATTGTACGAATTTTGATTTCAATGCATCATCGACGAAGTAATAATTAAAATAATATGGCTTGATTACATTAGCGGTATATTCAATATTATTTTCTCCGTATTTCTGAGTGTACTCTCTAACATCAGCGACTAAATCTTTAAACACTGCGAATTGTTCCGTGCTATAATATTTCATAGAAAATGTAGAACTATAGAAAAACAATAATGTCGTAAATACTACAACCAACTTAGAATACTTAGTATTTCGAAAATCGATTAACGAAGCGATTCCTATTAAAATTAATGGATAACCAAAAATAAGAATCGAATATTGAAATACCGGATTTTTAAATAACGAGTAAAAATATGCAATCAATACCGGCAATAGTCCGAGAATAATTGAAAGAAAAAATATTTTCTTTTTATCCAACTGGAATTTATTCAATGATAATGCTGTAAAAACTATTGCCATCAAATAGGCAACTAAAATCCAATCATTATTGAACGAGTAAAACAAAAACTCAATGATCGCATATCGCCCTGGAGGACCTAACCAACCACCATCACCACCTAATCCACCAACGCTAAAATGAGTCAAAAACACATTGAAATTAGGGATGTACAACAAAAACATTAATGCTCCAGAGATCAAATAAAATAGTCTCTTCTTATTTTCATTAATAAAAAAGAAACCTGCGAGTCCGACTATACCAACAAACAAGAAACTGAAATAATGCGAATACATGGCCCCTACTCCACCCATCACTAAAAAAATATTCCATTTGGTAAATGATGCGGATTCACTTTTATCTTGAAACACAATTTTTGTCCATGCAAGCACAAACAATAATGAAAAAAATAAACCTGGCGAATATGGACGTGCCAGTTGACTATACAAAATAGGGAATTGAGAACATGCAAAAATCCCCAATGCAAGTAATGCACGATTAACGCCTATCCATTCTCTTGCAATTAAATAAAATAACACTAACGAAAGACATCCAAGAATTACAAATGGCAATCGAACAACAAATGGAGTAATTCCAAATAGCTTTGTCCAAAACCATAAAAACACTTGCACTCCCATTGGATGCATATCATCTAATCGAACACCATTTTCAATTACTGATGATAAATTTTCAAATTGCAAACGTGATAATGCACTTAACTCATCGTTTGATAAAGACCAATCGGCAAAATGATAAAAGCGCATGGCAACACCAACGCATAGAATAAAAATCAGTAAGCTATTGTCTTTAAAAAACTGTTTCATGATTAACTTCTTTGACGAACTACTTCTGAAAGAATCATACCTGCAGCTACAGAAACATTCAATGATTCTATTTTACCTGACATCGGTATTTTAACAATAGCATCAGCACGTTTCATGTATTCACCAGATATACCATTCTCTTCACTTCCTAAAATGATAGCAACAGGTTTTGAATAATCAGCCTGATATATTGTTTCATTTGTTTTTTCTGAACAAGCCACAATCGATATTCCCGACTCTTTCAAATAATCAATTACAACCTTTAAATTATCTTCTCTGCAAATAGGAATATAATGTAAAGCACCTGCAGAAGTTTTTACAGTATCAGCATTAATAATTGCAGAGCCACGAGAAGGAATTACGATAGCAGATGCACCCATACACTCCGCCGTTCTTGCAATTGCTCCCATATTACGCGTATCCGTAATTCGATCTAAAATAATTATAATTGGATTTTTACCTTTTTCAAAAAGCTGAGGCACGACATCTTCAATTGTATAATAACTTATCTCAGCAACGAAACCAACAACACCTTGATGATTGTTTCTTGTCAATCGATTAAGCTTTTCAATAGGCACTAATTGAAAGTGAATGTTGTTTGATTTTAGTTCAGTCTTAAGTTCTTTGATTAACGGATTATTCAAATTACTTTGAACAAACAATTTTTCAATCTCCTTTCCAGATCGAATTGCCTCTAAAACTGCACGTGTTCCATAAATCAAGTTTTCATTTTGATTTTGATTTTTATTATCGGCAAATTCTCTCATCGCAGGTGTATTATTTTTTAGTTTAATATTATAAATTCGGAAATGAAGGCAATTCAGGTAAAAACACGAATGCCTCATTTTGATACTCGAGACAAAAATGTTCAATTCCGTTTGTTAAAACAAGATAGGGCACATTAAGCGTTAGATTATATCTTACAACTTGATGAAGGGTATCCTCATCCAACTTAACTGTAGGTGCTTTACATTCTACAATCAACCATGGTTTACCGGCCTTATTATAAACTACAACATCTGCCCTTTGCTTTAATCCATTAACAACTACTTGCTTTTCAATGGCAAATAGTGAGAGCGGATAAGAGTGGTAATCGACCATAAAGCGAACAAAATGTTGTCGTACCCATTCTTCGGGGGTAAGTGATACAAATCTTCTACGAACGAAGTCAAAAATTTGCTTACTTTGTCCTTGGGACTGAACATTGAATTGAAACTCGGGTAAATTAAGTGGTAAGAATTCAGATTCCATCTATTGAACAAATTTAGTTTATTTTTTAATCCTTTATGAAATGAAAAACAAGAAAGAAATAGTTGACAATTGGCTACCTCGTTATACGGGTAGAGCGTTAGAAGATTTTGGTAAGTACATCTTGTTAACCAACTTTCAAAAGTATGTTACCTTATTTTCGGAAATGTACGATGTGCCTGTGATTGGTAACGATAAGCCAATGCCATCGGCATCTGCTCAAGGAATAACAATCATCAACTTCGGAATGGGTAGTCCAAATGCGGCTATAATAATGGATTTATTAAGCGCCATTAATCCGAATGCCGTTTTGTTTTTAGGCAAATGTGGAGGCTTAAAAAAGAAAAATCAATTAGGTGATTTAATTCTTCCAATTGCAGCTATAAGAGGGGAAGGAACTTCCAACGATTATTTTCCTGCTGAAGTACCTGCTCTACCTGCTTTTAGTCTTCAGAAAGCGGTTTCAACAACCATCAGGAATTTTGATAGAGATTATTGGACAGGTACCGTATACACTACCAACAGACGAGTTTGGGAGCATGATGAAGAATTTAAGAAGTATCTGGAAACAACCAGATCAATGGCAATTGATATGGAGACAGCAACTATTTTCACCGTTGGATTTGCAAATCAAATTCCTTCTGGAGCGCTACTATTGGTCTCGGATCAACCAATGATTCCTGAGGGAATCAAAACTTCTTCCAGCGACAATATTGTAACACAACAATTTGTTGAGGAGCATTTAAAGATTGGTATTGCATCATTGAACGAGTTAATCAATCACGGACTAACGGTTAAGCATTTACGCTTCTAAATTAATTTCCAGTGGCAGCAAAGAGTTTTGATGAAATTTATAGAGATATTCAGGCTAAAAAATATAGTCC
>CAINEC010000071.1 GCA_903847585.1 uncultured Bacteroidota bacterium | reverse complement strand
TAAAATTATAACGTTCACGATGCTTATTGCGAGGATGTAAACCCGGTTTCTCTTTCGGATGCTCTTTCTTTTTTTGTAGTTTCTTCATTATAAATTTGTCCAGTTTTTAAACGCATTTTTTTGCGCTTCACTCGCATCTGTCATACTATTCATTTTAACTGTATCAAAATATCGCTGATCAGAAGAAACCAAATTAATTGACTTCATTTTCTTTTGAGAAAAAACGGTTAACTCAACATCATTGGATAGTTGTAACAAATCATTTAGGTTGTTTTCTACTTTCCAACCATTCACAGCAGCTATTTCATCCTCCTTAGCAAGTCCAGCTAATTCAGCCAAACTTCCGGGATAAATAGATGCCACTTTGGTGACACCTTGTTCTTGAATCGTTTTGAACCCAAAGCAACGTTCCTGTGCATTTTTTGCAGGAATCCTGCTTACATAACAACCCACTTCGTGCAGTAATTCATTCAGAAATGCTTCTGTATTTTTTGTTCCGTGAATGTAATCATCAAAAATAATTTTCACTCCTGCATCACTCATTTCAATAGCAAGATTTAAAATATCTTCCATTTGATACCCACGATGATGTCCTGAGAAATCGTCATACAACTTTTTAAACAATGTATCTAATGAATATTGATTTTTACTTGCGCGACGAAGGTATAAATCCAGCATCATCGCAATGATACTTCCTTCATCATAGATATTTGTCTTACGATGTGGCGCACCAGGAACATATCCATCTAACCACGTATCGAAACTACTATCGGCTACGGAGTAACGAAAACGAGCATCGTTATCGAAATGTTTTTGCAAACGCACATTTACTTCATTAAACCAATCCTGTGTAGTAAAAAATCCAGAACGCGCTAAAAACAAATCGCCATAATACGTTGTAAATCCTTCATACACCCAACCTAGTCGACTGTAATTTTCTTGCGAGTAATCGTATTGCACAAAATCTTTCGGACGTAATGTTTTTACATTCCAAGTATGAAATAACTCATGCGATGCAACTCCCAATAATTCTTTATAAAACTCCGGCTTCATTAATGAATAACCTGGTCCGAGAGCAAGAACAGTTGAAGTTGTATGCTCTACCCCGTGATAAAAACGATACGGCGTAATCAAAATCAAATAATGATATTCAGCAACAGGGAATGTATACATCACCTCCAATTGCTTTTTAGTGTATGCGATAAAATCTTTTTTAATACGATCAAAATCAGGATTCACTTGTCCTTGAAACCAAAGATGAAATTTAATTCCATCGACTTCGAATGAATCATGATGCATCGAAGCAGAGGTGATAAAAGGACTATCGACTAAATCGTGATAGGTTGCAGCGTGAAGGACATTTTTGCTAAGTGGTTTTAAACCGCAGGCAATTTCCCAAGCCACATCGACATCAATCGTTAATACACACTCGGTGTGTAGCAAGCCATCCAAGTAAGGCATGCAATGCACAGGATTCACATACAGAAAATCAGCATCCGTAAAACATGCTCCTGCATCTAACTGATTTGCGTAGTAATTAAACGTGATGGTCATTTCGTTGCAGGAAATTGTATTCACCATCCAACTATGACTATCTATTTTTTCAAACTGAACAGAATTATTATGCTCATCCGTAATTATAAAATCACGAACATTCTTCGCAAAATTCCCAAGCTCATATCTACCGGGTCGCCATTTCGGTAACTTCACTAAAGTGCTATCGGAATTAACATTCGCAGTGAAAGAAACCTGGATGTATCGGGTAGATGGATTAGGAGAAGAAATTTGATACTGCCACATAATTTTTAATCTTGGCCGTAAAGGTAACCAAAGAAGGTATATTACCGAGTAAACCTAAGGAGTTTCATACTGCTGAATTTCAGTCACATGCCCTATCTGAAATATCAAAAAGCCTCCGACTGAACTTATTTAGATTTCAATTACCTTTGCCCCATTAAATACATACAATTATGAATTACGATTTAATAGTTATTGGAAGTGGTCCCGGAGGATATGTTGCTGCCATTCGTGCAAGTCAATTGGGAATGAAAGTAGCCGTGGTTGAAAAAGAATCATTAGGCGGTGTTTGTTTGAACTGGGGATGTATTCCAACGAAAGCTTTATTAAAGAGCGCTCAGGTTTTTGAATATTTAAAGCATGCTGCTGATTACGGTATTACTGTATCAGAAGGTAAAGCTGATTTCAATGCAGTGGTAAAGAGAAGTCGCGGAGTAGCTGATGGCATGAGCAAAGGAATTCAGTTTTTATTCAAGAAAAATAAGATTGACGTAATCATGGGTTACGGGAAATTAAAGCCAGGAAAGAAAGTAGAAGTTACTGCTGCTGATGGTAAAGTTTCTGTGATTGAAGCCAACCATATCATGCTTGCAACGGGTGCGCGTAGCCGTAATTTGCCAAACATGCCACAAGATGGAAAGAAAATCATTGGCTATCGTGAAGCAATGGTATTACCTGAAATGCCTAAGAGCATGGTGATTGTTGGATCAGGTGCTATCGGAAGTGAGTTTGCCTATTTCTATAACGCAATGGGAACGAAAGTTACGATTGTTGAATTCATGGCGAACATTGTTCCTGTAGAAGATGAAGATGTAAGTAAGCAATTAGAAAAATCATTCAAGAAGATGGGCATTAATGTAATGACAGGCTCATCGGTTGAATCAGTTGATACAGCTGGAAACGGTTGCAAAGTAAAAGTGAAAACTGCAAAAGGTGAAGAGATCATTGAGTGTGATATCGTCCTTTCTGCTGCTGGTGTTGTTTCTAATCTTGAAAATATCGGATTAGAAGAAGTTGGTGTTATTACTGATAAAGGCAAAGTATTAGTTAACGATTACTACCAAACAAATATCCCAGGCGTTTATGCAATTGGTGATATCGTTAAGGGACCAGCGTTAGCACACGTAGCTTCTGCAGAAGGAATTTGCTGCGTAGAGAAAATTGCAGGTATGCATGTTGAGCCAATTAACTATAGTAATATCCCAGGATGTACGTATTGCTCTCCTGAAATTGCTTCTGTTGGTATGACAGAAAAAGCAGCAAAAGAAGCAGGTTACGAAATCAAAGTTGGTAAGTTCCCATTCTCTGCAAGTGGTAAAGCGCAAGCAGGTGGAGCATCAGAAGGATTTGTAAAAGTAATTTTTGATGCGAAGTATGGCGAGTGGTTAGGAGCTCACTTTATTGGAGCGAATGTAACAGAGATGATTGCAGAAGTGGTTGTTGCAAGAAATTTAGAAACAACAGGACATGAAATCATTAAGTCGATTCACCCACACCCTACTATGTCGGAAGCCGTAATGGAAGCGGTTGCGATGGCTTATGGCGAAGTGATTCACTTATAAGAAATAAAAATAATTTTTAGAAAAGGCTGTCTCTATGAGATGGCCTTTTTTAATGCAGTCGATCGAGCAAATCATTCATCTCTGCTTCCCATTCCTCAAACAGTTTTGCATCGCGCCAGAAAAGATAATAATCACAACGCTCAGAGGTCATAAGTGTTTTAATTGCATTGATGGCTAGTAATCGAAGAT
>CAINEC010000070.1 GCA_903847585.1 uncultured Bacteroidota bacterium | reverse complement strand
TCCCAGGTTAATGGATTGTTTCGGTAACCATCGCAAATTTGATAGTCAGACAAAGTTCTGATTAATTTACCTGAAACAGTAAATATTTGAACCTGTATGGTCATGCCAGTGCAAGGTTTGTTATGCTCAAAAAAGAAGGATGTGTTCGTTGTAAATGGGTTCGGATAATTTAAAACATGATCTAATGCTAACGTCGACGAATTAGATACAACAAAGTCGGTATTGCTCGTCGAGGAATTTCCATTTATATCCCATGCTTTTAAGGTCAATGTATGCGGACCTTCAGATAATTCAGACAATTTGTATTTCACGATTCCTTTTTGATAACTGTTTAATTCCGATTCATAGTAATCATTCAGAACGAGAACTGATTGCTGATTATTGTCTATTAAAGCAGTAATATCATGGCCGATTCCATTTCCTACTGTATTAATACCACTGGAATCAGCAAGACGTGCATAAATAATAGGGTTTTCACTGGTTAATCCACCCGCTGTGAAGTTTTCATCATTCAAATAAAGATTGATTGATGGTCCATCTTGATCATTTATTCCATTAGCGGATATACCACCAATTACAACCCCTTCATCAAAACCATTTCCATCCGATGTTTCATCATGAACATAATAGCTCAAGCGACCAATACCAAATTGATAGTTGATATCTTTTGGTACAATAAAGCTGCACGTAAATTCTCCGTTTGTAACCGACGATTTACCTCTGTAAATTATATTTTTTCTAAGCAGGAAGCTATCAGGTAGGCTGACATCGTTACCACTTACATCGTTTACTAGGTTGTATATCTTTTTCTCCTTATCAAAAATGGTAGTATATACAGTACCGTTATAATTAGACTGAAGAACATTGTTTTTGTCGGTCACTTTACCTTTGATAGTAACTTTACTTAGTGCTTTTAATGTATCAGAAACAATACCGTCTTGTTTTATTTCTTCGGTAATTACTTTTAAAGTAGGATAGGCAAGTCTTATTGAAGGATCCCCAAGCAATGTGACATTTCTATTGCCAGGATTCTCAATTTTAGCCAATCGTTGTATGTCGCCAGTACGAGGCATAGAACCATTTATTGGCGTAAACATATATTTCAAAAGGTCTCCATTAATTACTTCATTATCCAATGCAAATGCTAGTCGTACAGTAGTAAATAAACAAATACCTCCTCCTTTATTATTAAGCAAAACAAGTTCACCCGCAGCAGTTCTTTTCGGGTCATCAAATCTGCTGAACTCACAGGTAGCAGTAATGAATGCCGGCATCGAATTAAGGTTCGACCAGCTATTGATCATATCGATATTTAAGATAGATTCTGCAGACCATCCCAATTCACCTCCATGGCCCGTATAATTAATTAAGAATGCACCTTTCTCGATTCTCTTATTGATTGCTTCATTAACTTCTGGATATCGTTGCCCTCCTGGTGTTGACTGTTGTTCGTAGGCGTCACTAACAATTTTATCAATATTATAAACCTGATTATTGGCTGATACAGTAGAGGCAATTCTCTCACTTTGGCGGAAGTGTAAATTTCTATCTTGATCATCTGCAACAAAGCAAAGTACATTTCGCCAATCGCCAAAACGAGATGATGAATTAGATGCGCATGATGCGACTGAGCTTGTGTTGCCAGGTGTTTCGTAAGTAATAATTTTATCTACCATCAATCGTGCGTCTGTGATATCCCTTACAGGTATACGACCAATTCCAACATCAATTAACTCCGCACCTGTTAAAGTTCCTTCATTTACATCCAGCATTCCAAAAAAATCATCCGACGTATAAGAACCAATTAATGAAATGGAATTTTCTGATTGGAAAGTGGTTAAATAATTAGTGTTACCACCGATTCTGTTTTTAGGATCATACGATCCATCTCCAAATAATAGCACATACTTTGGCGGAGTTCCCAACGTAACAGAGCGATCATAAAACATCTTTACAAAGTCGCGTATTGCTGCTACATCCTGTGAGCCTGAACTAAATTCATTAAATATTTCTTCAGTTGTCGCAACAGCTACTTTCATTCCATCATTCGTTCTTCTAAAATTTGCCAATCGTTCTGCTTCTGAAAGAAATTCTGAATTGGTAACAATTAAAAAATCGCTTTGAGGCAAACCATGTAAATTCTGATTTTTAACACTTCCAATTAATGAAGGTGTTTTATAATTATCATTGAAAATGAAATAGCTTTTTACATTGTTTAATTGAGTGTTCGAATGAAAGACGGCTGTTGAATTGTTTAAATCGTACTGTTGGTTTGAAACATTGGTAACATCGGAAATATTCCAGATTTTTTCGTTGTTAATGTTGGTGATGGAATACTGGCTAATTGCATATTGATTAACAGTATCCACATCTCTAAATAACATGTTACTGTTTATATTTGCTAGTCGTCTGATAGCATTTAATTCGATGTAGTCAATCCATCCAGTGGACGAAGAATTATAAGGAGTGTAAATATAATTTAGACTGATGTTGTCGTTATTCGCAACAAAGGAAGTTGATAATGTACTGCTTCTTGCAAAGTCGTCAGTGTAATTGGTTCCAACATTTGATATCGATTGATTTAAAATTGTTGAGCCATTATAATTTATTGAAAATTTACTTGTGGTAAAGGTGTTTGTAGATGTTCTTGAAATGACTGCAGAGGTTAGTTTTACAATGCCTGGGAGAAGGTTTGGGAAGTTAAAATCGAAAGTTTGATTAATATCAACATCAAATGCATCACCATACCAGTTTCTGCCCGATTTAATAAAATTGTATTCATCTTTTTCGTGAAATGCACAATCAATAAATTGATTTACTGTCCTTGTGGAAGGAGTGCCAGTTAAAGATGGGATATTCTGAATACGTTTGCCAATACCATTATTATTCACTGTAATGAAATAATAGGTGGAATCACTAAATAGGTTTTTCTTGTGAGTGAATTTTTTATCAGTGTTATTCCACTTCCAGGTATTTTGCTCTGATCCATAAAACAAGAAGTAATCGCCATTATTAAAAAGTCCATTGCTGTCGTTATCAAAAATTTGAATAGCATTTTCTTGTAAATCATCGTATCGAAAATCGTTATTTGATAACGGTAACATTCCACCTCCATTACCAAATAATTTTATTTCATTGGGATTAACTTCGTTAGTGATTAACCCACTTTTTTGTAAGAAGCTAAAATCGACTTTGTAGATTCCATTCTCAGCAATAGAAATTTTTATCCATTCACCACTTGATAGTATAGAACTTGAAACCGTTGAACTCGCTTTTTTGCTTTGGTAGCTATTTAGTTTTTGAATCTTTAGCGATAATGAATCCAATTTCTCATATCCTCCATTATTGTTTTTTCTGAAGGGGATTATTGTAAAAATGGTATAAGCTTTTCCGTTTGCTATTGCGGGTTGGCTATTTATATTTGTTTTTAAGTCAAGGTTCCATAAATCGATAAGTGAACTTTCTGTGTCGCTACATTTAGTATAAAATTCACTGGCAATTGTAAATTGACAATCACCTTCAACTACTTTTTGCAGGTAAGAATAATGAACTTCATCCTTAGAATAACTGCAATTCGTGCAATTCATCGAAGGTGTTTTCAAAGCCTCTTCGTTGATCGTTATCCAATTTGGCCGAATTGTAATTGTTTGTCCAGCAGCTAAAAAGGTATAGCAGGAAAGTATGGTAATCAATAAAAATTGGGCGGTTTTTACTTTTTGCATCTTAATCAATCGATTGTCTTTAGACTCTTTTTTAATTTTTTTTTGTAAAATAAGTGAATTCAAAGAAGAAAAATTAAATTTGTGGAGGAGATGTATAACTTATTTGCATCTTTGAAGTATAATTAAGGAGTTTTAACGGAGACGATTTTGAGTTTATTGCAATTAAATTTCAGATTTTTGTAACAAATTTAAACCTTGCCGTATAAGTTCCCCGAAGTCAAAAGTAAATCATTATGATAAAGAGATTATTATTGGGATTGTTATTATTTGCTGGCCTTACAGCTACAGCCCAAGACCCTCAGTTTACGCAGTTTTATGCGAACCCAATGTACTTAAACCCTGCATTTGCGGGTTCAGCACGTTGTCCGCGTGTAGCCATTAATTACAGAAATCAATGGCCTGCTCTTAAGAAAACGTATATCACAACTTCTGCATCTTACGATCAGCATTTCGATATGTTGAACGGTGGAGTAGGATTGATGGTGATGAATGATAAAGCCGGAGAAGGAACTATCGCAACAACAAATATTAGCGGAGTTTACGCTTACCAATTGAATCTTAACAGAAAGCTTTCAATGCGCTTTGGTCTTCAAGGAACTTATGTTCAAAAGAAGCTTGATTGGGATAAGTTGACTTTCGGAGATATGATTGATCCTCGTTATGGGTTTGTTTATGAAACTCAAGAGGTTAGACCAAAAGAATCTCGTTCATTCATGGACTTCTCAAGCGGAATGATTATTTATTCAAGCAAGGTCTATGGAGGTGTAGCTGTTCATCATATGACTCAGCCTGATGAAGCTTTCATCGTAAAAGGTTCTAGTAAATTACCAATGAAAGTGACAGCTCACGTTGGAGCTTTACTACCTGTTGGCGAAGGCGCTGGCAGAGGATATAGAGGAAATGTAAATAAGGATGAAGGAACATTTATCTCTCCTAACTTATTATATCAGCAACAAGGATCATTTAACCAGTTAAATGTCGGTATGTACATATTACATTCTCCAATTGTGGGAGGTTTATGGTACCGCGGTAACTTTGGTAAGGATAAATTTATTTCTAGCGACTCTTTTATTGCTTTAATCGGACTTCAAAGAGGAATGTTTAAATTTGGCTATAGTTATGACGTAACTGTTTCATCTTTAAGCAATTCAACTGGTGGTTCACATGAACTTAGCCTAGGGTTGCAGTTTGAGTGTAAAGTAAAAAAGAAAAGATTCCGCGCAATAAGTTGCCCTAGTTTTTAGTTTATTTACCATATTTGCGAATTCAAAGCTTCAAACACATGAATATGAAAAGCCATTTGCTTCCAATCGCGGCTGTAGGAATGATGATTTTATCCTCTTGCAACAGCTATGAAAAGTCTGGTGCAACCAGTTGGAATTACAACGATGAGAAAAACGGAGGATTTGAGTCTGTTCCTTATGTAGAACAAGAAACAGGACCAGGTTTAGTTTTAATCGAAGGTGGAACCTTTACAATGGGACGTACTGAACAAGATGTTGTTCAAGATTGGGATAATATCCCTCGCCGTGCTACTGTAGCGTCTTTTTATATTGATGAAACAGAAATTTCAAACGAGTACTATCGTGAATATGTGTATTGGTTAGAGCGTGTTTTTGGTACAGATTACCCAGAAGTTGCACGTAAAGCTTTACCAGATACTTTAGTATGGCGTGATCGTTTAGCTTTCAATGAGCCATATGTTGAATTATATTATCGTCACCCTGCATACAAAGATTATCCAGTTGTAGGTGTTAACTGGTTACAAGCAAATGATTATTGTGCTTGGAGAACAGATCGCGTAAATGAGCAAATTTTAATTCGCGAAGGTATTTTACGTGTGAATCCAGCTCAGGTAAATGAAGATAACTTCAATACAGATGCATACTTGGCAGGTCAATACGAAGGTTTAGTGAAAAGTCCACTTCAGGATTTAAATCCTAATATGGACACTCGTAAGGTAAGAATGGAAGATGGAATTCTACTTCCTCGTTACCGCCTACCAACTGAAGCTGAATGGGAATATGCAGCCTTATCTTTAATTGGTCAGACAGTTTATGAGAATGTAAATAACCGTAATCTTTATCCTTGGCAAGGTCATGCAGTGCGTGATGCCGATGATAAATTTAAAGGTGAAATGTTAGCTAACTTTAAGCGTGGTCGTGGTGATATGATGGGAGTAGCTGGGAAGTTAAATGATAACGCTAGTATTACAGCTCCTGTTTATTCTTATTTACCAAATGATTTCGGTTTATATAATATGGCAGGTAACGTTTCAGAATGGGTAATGGATGTTTATCGTCCTTTATCTCACGAAGATGTTTCTGACTTCAACTCTTTCCGTGGTAATGTCTTCCAAACGCAGCAACGCGATGAAGAAGGTGCAATCGCAGAAAAGGATAGTTTAGGTCGAGTTACTTATCGTAACGTAACTGATGAAGAAGCTAGCACAAGAAGAAACTATAAGAAAGCTGATAATATTGGCTATTTAGATGGTGATGATGAGTTAGATGAAGATGGAAACGGCTTAGGTTCTAAATACATGTCAGGAAAATCGACTATGATTGATGACAAAGCTCGTGTTGTGAAAGGTGGATCTTGGAAAGACTTAGCATATTATTTAACACCTGGAACTAGAAGATTCTTGGATGAGAATCAGCAAACCGATTGGTTAGGATTCAGATGTGCTATGGCGCGTGTAGGTAGTCCAACCGGAATAAACGGAAACAAGAAAAAATAAAATTTAAAATATAAAGGGACTTCGGTCCCTTTTTTTATTTAGTTAATCAAAGTTGATAAACTTATTTTTCTTGATTTTTTTCAAACCAAGCATTCATTAAATTTGTTCGATAGAAAAAACGATGAAGGTCTATTATTTATTAAAAATAAAAGGGAAGGCTAAAATTCCCGATTATGTTCAGCTAAGAGACGATAAGTTTTCGTTGTTAGCCTATTTTCGTTTAGATAGGCCAGAAAAATCACTGACAAAAATCGGATTGGAAAAAGAGGAGGCTCATATCATGAATTTCCTGCATGAAATTCCCTTTGGAAAGGTTTGTAAATTAGAATTAAATTAATGGTTATGAATAGTCCTGTTGTTGCACTTAATGATATAGTTGTTTCTCACGATAGTCATATCGTTTTAAATAATGTTTCTCTTTCTATTTACAAAGGCGACTTTGTATATATGATTGGCAAAACAGGAAGTGGTAAGAGTTCTCTATTGCAACTATTATATGGAGAGCTGCCTGTGGTAAACGGTACTGCAGAAGTAGTCGGTTTCGGATTGAATACACTGAAGTCGAAAATGATTCCCGACCTAAGGAAAAAAATAGGAATCGTTTTTCAGGATTTTCAATTGTTAACGGATCGTTCAGTGGAGGATAACCTTGTTTTTTATCTTCAGGCAACTGGATGGAAGTCTAAAACTGAAATTAAAGAAAGAGTTGATCTTGTTCTTGAGCGAGTAGGGCTATTGGCTAAAAGAAGTATTCTGCCTAATGGGCTTTCAGGAGGTGAACAACAGCGATTAGCAATAGCTCGAGCATTATTAAATGATCCAGAATTAATCATTGCCGATGAACCAACTGGTAATTTAGATCCCGATTCAAGTAATGATATAATGAAATTACTTTTTGAAGTTGCAAATAGTAATCGTGCAGTTTTAATGGTGACACATAATTACTCAATCATTGATCGCTTTCCAGCAAGAGTAATTAAAATAGATAATGGTAAATTAATGGAGTTGGGAACAGAAGTACAAAAGTGGGCTTCCTTAACCTAAAAGTTTATCAGTTACCACTATGATCTGCTCTGCATTTTTCTTGTTGTTGAAATGCAAATTTAATTTCTGAATTCTGTATTGTTTTTCTTCTGAAGTAAACGGTTTGCTCAAGTATTCCTTAATCAAAGCTTTCATTTCTTCAGTTGTTTTTGCAAGTAAGGTTAACTCAGGCGTTGGAAAACCTGCAATCATCAATTCGTTTACTATCACATGTTGGCCACTATATAAAGAGTCGATTAGTTTTAATTTTACTCCTGTTGATTGAAATGTAGGAAGTGTGATTACACGCGCATTTGCGATTAACTTATTGATTTCTTCTTTCGTTGGATTTTCAAAAATTTCAATATTGCTCTTCGCTTTTTTCTTAAGATAATTGTTTTTGCTTGATCCAGCTATTACATACTTAATAGTGTTATCTGTAAAAACATTATCAATTAAATACTCAACAGCGGCTAAATTCTCAGCAACATTTAAATTTCCATGATACAAAACATAAGGCTCGTTGTCTTTTGTATTTTCCTCCCAATTTTCGTTTTCAAATGAATGGAATGGAGGAATTACTTTGATATTTTTAAATTCAAATGTGGTAAGTTTTTTAGCATCCGCATCAGATATTGTTAAATGATAAGCAACGTCTTTTATTTTACCTAAATACGACTTTAATTTAAACGACTCAATCAAATAATAAAGTCGATGTAAAATATTTTTCTCCGATTTATATAAGCCTAAATAATAATCATGTTCAATGTTGTGATGACGAATAATGCTTCTTTTTCGAATTGAATTGACTTTTAAAATTGGATATGTTGTGTGGAGTCCTTCAAATAAAATAGGGTAGTTGTTTTTAGCTAGGTTTTTAATTAGTTCTTCAGAACTTCTGGATAGAACGATATAAGGATATTTTGAAAATTGCTTTGTTAATCCTTTTTCGCGGTTATATATAAAAATTTCATCGCAAATATTTTTGAGTTCTAAAGCAATATCTTTTTTGTTAGAATAAAAATGCAAATGAATTTTTATTCCCTGCTTTGCAAGTGCATTTAATTTATAGTAAACATCGATTACTCCTCCGTAAGTTGGTGGGTAAGGATTGTCAAACGCAACTATGTTCAGATGTTTATCCAATTTTTTTAAATATTGAAAGCAGTCTTTCTTTTTCTTTATCCCAATTCAGTTCCTTAGCAGCAATAACTGTATTTGCTTCCCACTTTTTTATTTGTTCTTCTGATGAAAACATTTCCTCAATCACTTTTGAGATGTTTTTTGGGTCGTGATCAGTAGAAATTTTTCCGATATCATATCCAACAACAATTCTTTTTAGTTCTGGCAAGTCAGAAGACAGTACGGGCACGCCTGCATGAATATAATCGAAAAGTTTATTTGGTAGACTTAGCTTGTAATTAATATTATTTGCTTTATCTAATGTTACTCCCAAATTACTGGCGGCTGTATATTTTCTTAAGATTTCAATTGGCTGCTTTGCAATAAACAAAACACGCTCTTTCAAATTTTTTTCGCTAACTATTTTTCTTAAATCGCCAATTACATCACCACCACCAACAATCAATAATAAATAATCTGGCAGGTAGGACATCGCAGCAACCAATTCTTCGGCCCCGCGATCAATATTAATTCCCGCACCTTGAAGTATCAGGATTTTTTTATTTATTGGTAATCCTAATTCTCTTCTTAAATTTTCTCGTTCACTTAAAAATGGTTTAGTGATTAAAGGTACGTTCCTGATAACATCAAAATCCTTATTGTACTCCTCTTTGAATAGCTTTGCTATGCTTTCATTAACGGTGATTGCATAGTCGACTTTTGGTAAGCAATAGCTTTCGATTTTTTTCCAGATCCTTTGAACTTTAGGACGATTTATCAATTCCGGAACACCTGTAAAATACTCATGACTATCGTATACTAACGGGATATTTTTGAGTTTGGCAGCTAAAAAGTTGGCTGGTAATGTGTCGAGATCGTTGCTTACAAGAATATCTGCATGGTGCCAAAGCAGGAACCAAAACAAACGAATATTGTACAGGGCATAGAACATTGGTCCCTTTTCTGTCCATAATTTAAAGCGAAGTGTGCGATAACGTTTTGGACTCACTTCTGTGCTGGTTTTCAATACTCTACCAATTACTAGCACGCGATAGCCGGCCTCTTTTAAAGTCGTTGCAGTACGATTTACCCTTTGATCAGTACTTAAATCGCTAGTTACAGAAATGAGAATTCGCTGGGCCATGAATCGGCAAAATTAAACTTGTGCTTCGAATAAACGATAAATCTGCTCAGAAAACCAATAAAACATTGGTTTTTCAATTGTTTCGTATCGTTCGTTAACCTATATTTGCGCCTCTGAAAATTAACAATAAAATCGATGCAAAGTAAAGGCGCAGTTAAGTTATTAGCCATCCTATTGGCCCTTGTTTGTTTGTACCAGTTATCTTTTACATTCATTACACGAGGTGTTGAAAATGATGCGAAAGAATTCGCAAAGGGTGACGAGCAAAAAGAAAGAAATTATTTAGACTCACTTTCGGGTAAAGGAGTTTATAATCTTTTTGTCAAGGATTACTCCTACCAGGAGTGTAAAGAAAGAGAAATCAATTTAGGTCTCGATTTGAAAGGCGGGATGAACGTTACCTTGGAAGTTTCCGTGGTTGATTTAGTTCGTTCGTTAGCTGGAGCCAATCAGAATGACCCAACTTTCAAAAAAGCAGTTGATCGTGCTCTTGAATTACAAAAATCTTCAAATAAAGGTTTTGTTGATTTATTCGGACAAGCTTACAAAGAGGTTGATCCGAACGCAAGTTTAGCTGCAGTTTTTGCTAATATCGAAAATCAAGATAAAATCAATTTTAACAGCACAAACGATCAAGTGTTAAAGCATTTGAATGAAGAAGCTGGTGCTGCAATCAGCAGATCATTTAACATTTTAAGAACTCGTATCGATAAGTTCGGTGTTACGCAACCAAATATCCAGCAATTAGGTTCTGGTCGTATATTGGTTGAATTGCCAGGTGTGAAAGAGCCAGAGCGTGTACGTAAATTATTACAAGGAACTGCGAAATTAGAATTCTGGGAGACTTACACTTTTGGTGAAGTTGCTCCAAGTTTAGTTGCAGTAAATAAAATGTTATCGTCGACAGCTTCAACTGAATCAAAAGATACATCAGTAGCCTCGCTTCAAGGTGTTGTAAAAGACTCTACAAGCATTGCTAAAGATTCTTCAAAGTCAGCAACAGCGGATGCAACAAAAGATACATCTAAAAAAGCAGGAACAATCTCTGCGAAAACAGATACTGCTAAGAAAGATACTTCAAAGCAAACTTTCGAGCAGTTCTCTAAAGAGAATCCATTATTCGCTTTATTATTCCCTGCTGATGGTCAGGTAAAAACACAAGAAGATAAAAATGCAGTTGACAAGCAAGCAATAGTTGGATATTGTGCGATTAAGGATACTGCTAGCTTAAATGCAATTTTATCACGTGAAGATGTGAAGCAACTTTTACCTCGTAACTTAAGATTGTTATGGTCGGTTAAGTCAATCAGCCCAGAAGCAAAAACGTTACAATTAATTGCAATTAAAGTTTCTAGTCGTGATGGTGCTGCTCCTCTTGATGGTGGTGCTATTTCAGATGCTCGTCAGGATTTCAGTCAGTTTAACAACAAGCCTGAGATCAGCATGAAGATGAATTTAGAAGGGGCTAAAATCTGGAAGCGCTTAACTGCTGAAAACGTAGGAAAGCAAATCGCAATTGTTTTGGATGATTATGTTTATTCTTTCCCTAACGTTCAAGGAGAAATTCCTAACGGAAGTTCAAGCATCACTGGAAACTTTACAATCAACGAAGCAAAAGACTTAGCAAATATTTTAAAGGCTGGTAAATTACCTGCTCCTGCAAGAATTGTTGAAGAAGCAGTTGTAGGACCGTCTTTAGGAAAAGAAGCAATTAACAACGGTTTGATTTCGTTCATTGTTGCATTATTAATTGTATTCGTATTCGTTTATTTATATTATAGCACAGCAGGTTTAGTTGCAGATTTAGCGCTTATCTGTAACATGTTTTTCATTATGGGAGTGTTGGCATCATTGGGTGCTGTATTAACACTTCCTGGTATCGCAGGTATCGTCCTAATTATCGGGCTTTCTGTCGATGCGAACGTCTTGATTTTCGAACGTATTCGTGAAGAGTTAAGAGCTGGTAAAGGATTACGCTTAGCGGTAACAGACGGTTACAAGCATGCGATGTCT
>CAINEC010000069.1 GCA_903847585.1 uncultured Bacteroidota bacterium | reverse complement strand
CGCACTCAGGATGTTGATTTAGTAGCGTGGGGACAAAATGCTCATTTTATTGTAGCGGATCAAACGTTAAATATTAAGGATAATGATGGGAAGACAATAGGCCAGATAAACTACGCAGTAATCGATACCATCGATAATCATACAACCACTTGGGATAATCAATTGCCGTATGTAATTTATGGTGGCTTTGCGGTGGTAGATTCATCAACTACTTTAGAGATTAGCGAAGGAACGCAAATTCATTTTAGTAATAATGCCGGACTTTGGGTATATAAAGGTGGGAAGTTGCTTGTAAATGGGACGAAGCCAAATCCCGTAGTATTTCAAGGACTTCGTCGTGAACAAAGTTATCAGGATCAAGCAGGGCAGTGGGATAGAATCTGGATTAACGATGGAGCTATCAATGAAATCAACTATGCGGTAATAAAAAATGGATTTATCGGATTACAAACGGAAACACTTTTTGATCCTGTAATGCCAAACAGAACCTTGAATGTTACTAATACGGTAATTAAAAACATGTCGGGTCTTGGGTTATTAACTCGCAACTGGACTATCAACGCAACGAATACAGTAATTGTAAACTGTGGTCAGTATAATGCGGCATTAACGATGGGCGGTAATTACGATTTTACTCATTGTACATTTGCCAATTTTTGGAATGGTGGTCAAAGAAGCACTCCGAATTTGTACATCAACAATTACACTCAAGATGCGACTTCTATCATTCCTATTGACTTGATAAAAACTGATTTTAAGAATTCAATTATTTATGGCGATAACGATAATGAAATCGAACTGGATATGAAAACTGGTGCTCAAGCCAATTATCAATTCAGTAATTGCTTGGTAAAAGTCGACTACCATACTCCAGTTACCGACCCTGCTCATTTTACCTCCATTTATCAGAATACTACTCCGAATTTTGTCAATGTGAACGATGGGGATTATCACCTTAATTCATCATCCATTTGTATTGATAAAGGGAATGCTTCCTTTGCTGCCGGAATTCCGCTGGATTTAGACGGAAATCAGAGGGTTCAAGGGGGAGCTCCTGATTTAGGAGCCTATGAGAAACAGTAAGCCATTACTTAAATAACTGAAAAACAGTTTTTTTTGATGTTAAATTGACCATCTAAACAAATTGAAATAATTTTTAAATCAACCTTTTGTTCAATTCAGTTTTATAATTATCTTTGCAACCCACTTTGAAGAATAAGATTATGAAAAAAGATATTCATCCATCAAGCTACCGTCCTGTTGTATTCAAGGACATTTCATGTGATTACGCTTTCATTAGCAAATCATGCATCGAAACAAAAGATACTATCACAATGGAAGATGGTGTAGAATACCCTCTAATTAAATTAGAGATTTCTCACATGTCTCACCCTTACTATACAGGTAAAATGAAGTTAATCGATACAGCTGGTCGCGTAGATAAGTACCGTAGCCGTTTCGAGAAAGCTAAGAAAAACGCTGGTAAATAATTCGAATTAATTTCGATGAAGATAAAGAAAGCCTCCAATTTGGGGGCTTTCGTTTTTTATTAACAAATGACCCATATTGACACGATTATGAGGCTTCCATGTTTTATTTTAAAAAAACTTTACTTTCCTTTGTCTCATTGTAATCTTAAAAATTTATTAAACTTTAAAAACATTTAGAATATGGCAAATGAAGCTTCAGAGGCAAAAGAAAAGTTAAAGGTGTTACAGCTTGCAATTGATAAAATTGAGAAAGCTTACGGTAAAGGAACAATCATGCGCATGGGTGATGATGCAGTGGAAGCTATTGAAGCGATTCCTACTGGATCAATTGCTTTGGATGCAGCATTAGGAATTGGAGGATATCCAAAAGGTCGTGTTATTGAAATCTACGGACCTGAATCATCAGGTAAAACTACATTAGCTATTCATGCTATTGCAAATGTGCAAAAGGCTGGTGGTATCGCAGCATTCATCGATGCAGAACATGCATTCGATCGTTTTTATGCTCAGAAGTTAGGAGTGGACATCGAGAATTTATTAATCTCTCAACCAGATAATGGTGAGCAAGCATTAGAAATCGCAGAAAACTTAATTCGTTCAGGTGCGATTGATATTATTGTTATTGACTCAGTAGCTGCATTAACTCCTAAGAGTGAAATCGAAGGTGAAATGGGTGAGAGCAAAATGGGCTTACAAGCACGTTTAATGTCACAAGCTTTAAGAAAGCTAACTGGTACCATTAGCCGTACAGGCTGTTGCTGTATTTTCATCAATCAGTTGAGAGAGAAAATCGGAGTAATGTTCGGTAATCCTGAAACAACTACTGGTGGTAATGCATTGAAGTTTTATGCTTCTGTACGTTTAGATATCCGTCGTATTGGACAAATCAAAGACGGAGATCAAGTATCAGGAAACAGAACGAAGGTGAAAATTGTGAAGAACAAAGTAGCGCCTCCATTCCGTTTAGCTGAATTCGATATCATGTACGGAGAAGGAATTTCTAAAATGGGTGAAGTAGTGGATATGGGTGTTGAAATGAATATCATTAAGAAAGCTGGATCTTGGTTCAGTTACGGAGATACGAAATTAGGTCAGGGACGTGATGCGGTTAAGCAATTACTTCATGACAATCCAGAGTTATGCGACGAAATCGAAAACAAAATTCGTGAAGCGCTAGCTGCGAACTAAAATATTTTTATTGGTTGAAAAGGGTAAAGCGAAGGTTTTACCCTTTTTTTATGCTCTTAATTGTCGATTTCAATTAGATTT
>CAINEC010000068.1 GCA_903847585.1 uncultured Bacteroidota bacterium | reverse complement strand
TTAAATCTCGGCTTAAATTATAATTATAAGAAGTGGCATATGGGGTTTGCATTGCGTAGCGGATTAAATTATAAAAAAGCAAAAGGGGAGATTACATTAGAAAATGCACCATCATCACTATTAGCTAATGGTGTTTTACCATCATCAAATGCAGAGGTAACTGCCAATATCAAACTTCCATCCGTCATTTCACTTGGGGCTGCTTATGAACTTGATCAAAACTGGTTATTGACGATGGATGTAAATATCTTCAACTGGACTAATATCGACTCATTAAAGCTGGAAGTTGCTAATTATGATCAATATAATTTCAAGGTCAACCAAGACTTATCAAGTTCTTACGCGATTCGTTTCGGAGCGCGTTATAATTATTCAAAAAAGCTTGTATTCAGAGGAGGATTTGCGTTTGATTTAGCTCCAGTATTAAATACTTATGTTCATCCTGCTTATCCGGAATACAATAAATTTATCTATACAGGTGGAGCATCTTATCAATTGAAAAAATCATTTTCGGTGGATGCATTTGTAGGCTATTCAGATATTAAAGAGCGAAAAGAAACAAAAAACATTAATAATTTTAACGGAACCTATAAGGCTAACGCATTTATTGGTGGCATCGGATTGAACTATGAATTTTAATTGGAAAATAATAGCACTCGGAGTAATCACCTCAATCGCATCGTGTAAGCCTGATCTTGACGAGCCAAGGTATACAAGTGGTCAGGCCGTTTTTACCCGATTCGTTTCAATAGGAGATGATTTTGGCGCTGGAATATCAGACGGAGCGTTAACCCTTAACGGACAATCTGCAGCTGTTCCGAATTTATTAGCAGGTAAATTACAATTGGCTGATGGTGGTGAGTTTATGCAGGCGTTTATGCCTGCAGGTAATGGAGTTGGTTATGATTTTATTAATAATTCACTAACGGGTTCATCAAATCTGTCGTATTATATAAACTGTCAAAACAAGTCGTCTTTTAAAATTAATAAGTCCTCTTTTGATAGTAGAAGTTTAGATTGGTTAGGTGCAAAACACTACAATAATTACTGTATCCCAGGCTTGAAATCATTTCAGGCATATAGCCAGTTCACCGGGAAATCTTATCCTGCTGGGAATGTTTTTTACCATCGTATGGCCTCTGATACTGGTGTGTCAGGATTGACATCTACAGTACTAGGTGATGCTCAGTATCTGAATCCAACATTTGTAATGGTTTGGATTGGTTCTTCTGACGTGTACAATTATGCATTTTCAGGTGGAACAGGTGAAGTAGGTGGATTAAATACTTTTGATATTACTCCCGTTGATACTTTCGAGGCAGCCATTAATTTTATTTTTGATGGATTAACAGGTGCAGGTCAAAAAGGTATTGTTGCTAATATTCCTGATTTGCAAGACATCCCTTATTTTAATGCTCTTCCTTATAACGGACTTAAATTAACGGCTCAACAAGCAAGCGATTTAAATGCTATTTCACCTCCGGGAATTAATTTTTCAGAAGGCAGCAATTCACTTGTAATTGCTGAGGCTAATGGTGGGATAATCCGTCAAATAAAGCGAGGAGAGTATATTTTGAATATTATCAATGTCGACTCTGTTAATTGTGGCGGTTGGGGTACACCTCAAAAGCCTATACCAGCTAATTATGTCTTAGATAGTGTCGAGGTTAGTAAAATCGATAATCGTATAGCTATTTTTAATTCTGATTTAAGAGCTGCTGCCAATGCCAAGGGCTTTGCCTTCTTCGATTTTAACAGTTTTATGGCCGGCCTAAAAAGTGGATACTCGTTCAGTGGGGCTTCTGCAACATCTAATATGTTTTATGGTGGGGCCGTATCTTTAGATGGATTTCACCTCACAGCAAGAGGTTATGCGATGGTTACAAACGAGTGTATCAAGTCGATAAACAACAAGTACAAAAGCAATCTGCCACTTGTCAATACGGTCGATTATAGTGGGGTGTTGTTCCCTTAACTTCTGAAGGAATAATTCCTTCCGTTTTTTCGATGATATTAAGAGGTTAAACTTTATCTTTGCGGCTGTATAATCAGGCGTTCAATCAAAATGAGTCAACATAGTATTATCGGAAATATTTCTCCTGAGTTAATGGACGAAATGTATCGTCAGTATCTGAACAATCCAGATAGTGTAGATGCAAGCTGGAAACAATTTTTTTTAGGGTTTGATTTTGCCCGTGCCCGCTTCGGAGATGAAACCGATGTGGTGCCTGAAAAAGTCAATAAGGAATTTAAAGTCATTAACCTGATTAATGGTTATCGCTCTAGAGGACATCTTTTTACTAAAACAAATCCTGTTCGTGAAAGAAGAAAGTATCAACCTACTTTAGCACTTGAGAATTTTGGTCTTGAACAGTCGGATCTTGAAACTGTTTTTTCTGCAGGACAAGAGGTAGGAATAGGACCTGCTAAATTGAAAGATATAATTGCTCATTTAGATGAAACGTATTGCCAGAGCGTGGGGGCAGAGTACAAATACATTCGTAATCCTGAAGTGATACAATGGCTTCAGTCAAGAATGGAAGGCTCTAAAAATCGTCAGGCATTTACTATCGACGAGAAAAAAAGAATTCTAACTAAGTTGAACGAAGCGGTAGCTTTTGAAAACTTCTTGCATACAAAATTTACTGGTCAAAAGCGTTTCTCGCTTGAAGGTGCTGAGTCTGCAATCCCTGCATTGGATGCAGTTATTGATGCAGGTGCTGAACTTGGAATTAAAGAGTTTGTTATTGGAATGGCTCATAGAGGTCGCCTAAATGTGTTGGCGAATATCCTTGGTAAAAGCTATGAAGATATTTTTTCTGAATTTGAAGGAAAAGAATTTGATGCTAATGCTTTTAACGGTGATGTAAAATACCACCTTGGTTTTTCAACTGATGTTGAAACAATGCATAAGAAGAAAGTACATCTTAGTCTTACTCCAAATCCATCTCACCTGGAAACGGTAGATCCAATTGTTGAAGGAATTGTGCGTGCTAAATTGGATGAAACGCCAGACTATACGGTGAATAGTATTGCGCCTATTTTAATTCATGGTGATGCCGCAATCGCAGCGCAAGGAATCGTTTACGAAGTAATTCAAATGTCATTATTGAAAGGTTACTCTACAGGAGGAACCATTCATTTAGTGATTAATAATCAGGTAGGTTTTACTACTAACTATACGGATGCCCGTTCAAGTACGTATTGCACAGATATCGGGAAGGTAACATTATCTCCAGTATTTCATGTGAATGGTGATGATGTGGAAGCGTTGATTTATACGATACGTCTAGCAATGGAATATCGTCAAACATTCCATCAGGATGTTTTTATTGATATTTTATGTTATCGTAAATACGGACACAACGAAGGTGATGAACCAAGATTTACGCAGCCTTTATTGTATAAGGAAATTGCAAAGCATTTAAATCCACGTGAGATATACAATCAGAAGTTATTATCAGAAGGGATTGTAGAAGCAAATCTTGCAAAGGAAATGGAAAAGTCGTTCAAGGACTTATTGCAAAGTAACCTTGAAAATTCGAAGTTGAGAGAGAAAACAAAGGTGACTCCATTTATGGAAGGTCGTTGGGCAGATTATCGTTTAAGTACGGCTGCCGATTTTGATCAGTCGCCAATTACAGCAGTCGATAAAAAAACAATCGTTGCTATTGCTGATAAAATAACATCACTTCCTTCAGATAAAAAGTTCTTTAATAAAATTGTTCGTCTCTTCGACGATCGTAAGCAAATGATGAAAGAACCAGGTCGCCTTGATTGGGCGATGGGTGAGTTGCTTGCTTATGCAACATTGATGAACGAAGGATATCCAGTTCGAGTAAGTGGACAAGATGTTGAGCGTGGCACGTTTTCCCATAGGCATGCCGTTATACGCTTAGAAGATTCCGAAGAGCAGTATGTTCCGTTGAATAATATTTCTGATAAACAAGCTCCTTTCTATATTTATAATTCACTATTGAGCGAATATGGTGTTCTCGGATTTGAATACGGATATGCATTTGCATCGCCTGATTCATTAGTAATTTGGGAAGCACAGTTTGGCGATTTTGGAAATGGAGCACAAATTATCATCGATCAGTATTTAAGCAGTGCTGAAGATAAATGGCGTCGCATGAACGGATTGGTAATGTTATTACCTCACGGATACGAAGGCCAGGGTGCAGAGCATAGCAGTGCACGTTTAGAGCGATTCTTACAATTATGTGCGGAGCATAATATGCAAATTGCTAATTGTACAACACCTGCTAATTTCTTCCACTTGTTACGTCGTCAGATGCATCGCGATTTCAGAAAGCCGTTAGTGGTATTTACTCCTAAGAGCCTATTGCGTCATCCAAAATGTGTCTCTACAATTGCTGATTTAACAAAGGGAGGATTCCAGGAAGTGATTGATGATGCAACAGCAAATGCTAAGTCTACAAGAAGAGTAGTATTCTGTTCTGGTAAAGTATATTACGATTTATTAGAGCGTCAGGAAGCAGATAAAGACAGTGGAGTTGCGATAGTGCGTATTGAACAATTATATCCGTTCCCACAAAAACAAATAGATGCGATTGTTGCTAAATATAAAAATGCAAATGAGTTAGTATGGCTGCAGGAAGAGCCTGAGAATATGGGGTCGTGGTCGTACTTATTGCGTACATGGACAAATGCTGAAGTAAAGTTAATTGCGCGTGAGGCTAGTGCTAGTCCAGCAACAGGTTCACATAAGCAACACGATAAAGAACAGCATG